>DASXOU010000001.1:0-6665 GCA_036494045.1 Polyangia bacterium
GTCGTCACCGGTTACGGGACCGTCAACGGCCGCCAGGTGTTCTGTTTCGCACAGGACTTCACGGTATTCGGCGGCTCGCTGTCGGGCGCCTACGCCACCAAGATCTGCAAGGTCATGGATCTGGCGATGCGCACCGGCGCACCGGTCATCGGCCTCAACGACTCGGGCGGCGCGCGCATTCAAGAGGGCGTCGAGTCGCTCGCCGGCTACGCCGAGATCTTCACGCGCAACGTGCTCGCCTCCGGCGTCATCCCGCAGATCAGCGCCATCATGGGTCCGTGCGCGGGCGGCGCCGTCTACTCGCCGGCGATGACCGACTTCATCTTCATGGTCGATCAGACGAGCTACATGTTCATCACCGGCCCCGACGTCATCAAGACGGTGACGCACGAGGAGGTCTCGAAGGAGGAGCTCGGCGGCGCCCACACGCACGCGGCGCGCTCGGGCGTGGCCTCGCTCGCCGTCGCCGACGAGCGCGCCTGCGCCGACACGATCCGCGAGCTGCTCTCGTACCTGCCGCAGAACAACACCGAGGATCCGCCGGCGGTGGCGACGCAAGATCCGCCGCATCGCGAAGAGGCCGCCCTCGACACGCTGGTGCCGCTCGACTCGGCCAAGCCCTACGACATCAAGCAGGTGATCGCGCGCGTCGTCGACGACGGCCGCTTCCTCGAGATGCAGCCCGAGCATGCGCTCAACATGGTCATCGGCTTCGCGCGCATCGAAGGGCGCACCGTCGGCATCGTCGCCAATCAGCCGGCGCACCTCGCCGGCTGCCTCGACATCAAGGCGTCGGTCAAGGGCGCGCGCTTCGTGCGCTTCTGCGACTGCTTCAACATCCCGCTCGTCACCTTCGTCGACGTGCCGGGATTTTTGCCCGGCACCGATCAGGAGTACGGCGGCATCATCAAGCACGGCGCCAAGCTGCTCTATGCGTTCGTCGAGGCGACGGTGCCCAAGGTCACCGTCATCACGCGCAAGGCGTACGGCGGCGCCTACGACGTGATGGCGTCGAAGCACGTGCGCGCCGACATCAACTTCGCGTATCCGACGGCCGAGATCGCGGTCATGGGTCCCGACGGCGCGGTCAACATCGTCTATCGCAACGAGCTCGAGAAGGCGTCGGATCCCGTCGCGGCCAAGGCCGCGTACGTGGCCGAGTACCGCGACAAGTTCGCCAATCCGTACAAGGCGGCCGAGCTCGGCTACATCGACGAGGTCATCCGCCCGCGCGAGACCCGCAACAAGGTCGCCACCGCGCTGCGCATGCTGCGCAATAAGCGACAGTCGAACCCTCCGAAAAAACACGGCAACCTACCGCTCTAACGTCGCGTTGCCGACGGGCTCGTCGGATGATATTCTGAAGCCCGCCACATGAAGATTCTTGCTCGCTCGATGCTGGTCGGTAGCGTGGCGCTTCTCGGTTGTGCGGGGGGCTGCGCGGGTCGGATGCCGGAACCGAAGGCGCCGACCATGACCCGAAGCTTCCACGGCACGCTGGTGCCCGGGTACTACGTCAGCCCGAACGCCTACGAGCACTACCTGCGCGCGCAGCTCCTATCTAATGATGGGCGCGCGGAGGAGGCGGCCGATCAGCTGCGCCAGGCGATCGCGTCGGATGGCGCGTCGGCCTATCTGCGTACGCGGCTGGCCGAGGAGCTGTTGACGCTCGGGCGTATCGACGAAGCGCGCGAAGAGATCGAAGCGTCGCTGCACCTCGACGGGCAGTTCGCCGAGGCCTACGTCGACATGGCGCGCGTCAAGCTGCGGCTCGGCGACGCCGGCGGCGCGGAGACCGCGCTCAAGCGCGCCATCGACGTCGATCGCACCTGCGAAGACGCGTACGTGCTGCTCGTGAACCTCTATCGCGAGCGCGGGCTGGAGGCCAAGGTGCTCGAGACCTGGCGCGCGCTGGCCGCGTACGTGCCGACGTCGGCGCCGGCGCATCACGCGCTCGGGCGCGCGGCGGTGGCGCGCAGCGACTGGAAGACGGCCGAGCTGGAATTCCTGCGCGCCCTCGAGCTCGACGGCAACCTCGCCGACGCGCGCGAAGAATTGGCCGACCTCTATCAGTCCGAAGGGCGCGTCAGCGACGCGCTGGCGGCGCTGGCCGAAGCCTACGATCGCTCGGGCGACGGCAAGACCGCCGAGCACCTGGTGCGCTTGCAGATGGCGACCGGCCACGTCGACGACGCGCGCGCTCTCGTCGAGCGCCTGGAGGACGAAGGCGGCGGGCTCGATCGCAAGCTGTGGATCGGCTGGCGCTGGCTCGACGCCAAGCAGCCCGAGCGGGCGCGCGCCGTCGCCGAAGCGGCGCTGCGCGTGTCCGACGCCGCCGGCGCGCATCTGCTGCTCGGCCACGCGCTCGAGACGCTCGGACAAGAGGACGAGGCGATTGCGCAGCTCAACAAAGTGCCGACGCGCGCCGTGCAGTACGTGGCGGCGCAGTCGCTCATCGGACGCATGCTGCGCGACCGCGGGCGCTTTCGCGAAGCGGCCGACACCATCGGCCGCGCCATCGTGTCGGTGACCGGCGCCGAGCCCGGCTCGGCCACCGACGCGCTCGAGGACGCGCTGGCGCAGGTGCACGAGAAGGCGGGCGACGCGGCGCAGGCGCTGCACCTCCTCGAGAAGGCGCTGGCGCGGCGGCCGCAATCGTCGGATCTCGCCTACGCGCTCGCCGGCGCCTATCAGCGCAGTGGTCAGATCGATCGCGCCGTCGAGACCGTGCGCGGAGCGATCTTGAAGCACGACGCCGACAACGTGCAGGCGCTCAACTTCATCGGCTACGCGCTGGCGCAGTCGGGCACGCGGCTCGACGAAGCGCGGCACCTGCTCGAGCGCGCGATTACGCTGAAGCCGATGGACGGCGCCGTCGCCGACAGCCTCGGCTGGCTCTACGTGAAGCTCAACCGCCTCGACGCCGCCGAGGAGCTCCTGGTGCGCGCCGATCGCATGACGCCCGAGGATCCGGAGATCCTCGAGCACCTCGGCGATCTCTACGTCAAGCGCTCCGATCGCGCGCGCGCGGTGGACGCCTACAAGCGCGCGCTGCGCAACAAGCCCGACGAGCGCGCCCGCCACGTGATCGAAGAGGAGCTCCTGCAGATCGAAGCGGGCAAGCTCGCCGTCGGCTCCGGTTCGCGCTAAGTTCCCCCGCATCATGCGTGCGCATCTCGTGGCGGCGGCCCTCGCCGTCGTGCCCCTGCTCGCGGGTTGTCCCAAGCCGGCCGCGCGGCCCTATCCGCCGCCGAGCGCGGACGAGCTCATGTCGGCGCTGCGCGCGCGCGCCGAGCACCTGAAGACGCTGCGCGCGACCGCGAAGATCGACTACATGCAAAACGGCGGCGACCGCGCCAAGGTGCGCGTGAACATGCTGCTAGCGCGCGGCGGCAAGCTGCGCTTCGAAGCCGACAGCCCGCTCGGCGGCGCGCTGGCGACCCTCACCAGCGACGGCGAGAAGTTCTCGCTCCTCGACGTTCGCGCCAACCGCTTCCTCACCGGCCCGGCCAAGGCGTGCAACGTCGCGCGCCTGATGCGCATCGTCATGCCGCCCGACGACATCGTCGCGATCCTCATGGGCGGCGCGCCGCTGGCCGGCACCGTCAAAGGCGTGTCCTGGGATCCGAACAACGGCGGCCGCGAGGTGCTCACGCTCGCCCAGCCCGACGGCGGCGAGACGATCATCAAGCTCGACGCCAAGGACAAGCGCTGGGACGTCATGCGCGTCGAGCGCCACGGCGCCGACGGCAAGCTCATGTGGCGCAACACCAACGACGGCTTCAAGGACCACGGCGACGTGCGCCTGCCCGACACCGAGGACATTGAGGAGCCGCCGCACGGCGCCGACGCCGAGATCAAGCTGCGCTCGGTCGAGCCCAACCTCGAGATCAAAGACGACCTGTTCCGCCTGCCGCCGCCCGAAGGCCTCACGCCCGAGCCGGCCGACTGCTAGTGTCCCGAGTCGGAAATTCGCGTGCACCGAGGGCGGTGCGGCGCCCGGGCGCGAATGCTAGCGAATTTCCGAATCGGGACACTAGTTACAAGAGGACGTCGTCGGAGAGGCGGCCGTCGAGATAGTCGCTCTCGAGCTTTTGCACGAACGCGGCCCAACGCGTGCGCTCGAGGTCGTCCTTGAAGTCGAAGCGCACGCCGACGCCGCGATCGTTGCCCTCGGAGTGCTGGCGCGTGACCGTGGCCGCGACCTCGACCGGCCGGTAGTCGCCGCCCGGCGGCGAGATCACGAGCGTCGTCGCCGCGCCGAGGTCGAGCATCTCCGCGGTGCGGACGAACGCGCCTTCCTCGTTGAGGTCGCGCGTGAAGTTCACGCGGCGGCCCTTCTGTCCCGTGTAGGCGACGCGCAGGCGCACCGGCAAGCGGCGGCGCTCGCGCACGTCGATGAGCCCGCCGCGCACGTAGCCGAGGAGGTAGCGGATCTTGGCCTGCTCGGCGCCGTCGATGCCGACGCCGGAGCCGGGGCGTGCGCGCGCGTCGCCGGCGGTGCGCCGCCACAAGACCACGCCGTGCAGGAGCACGCGCGGCCCGCCCTGGAACACGACCTCGACGGTGACGCGCTCGCCCACGTTGGGCGGCTCGCTGCCGGGAATGAACATGCCCGACGCAGCTTCGTAATATTTGTGGAAGTCGGTTCGATCGACGAGATGGAGTTTGAGCCGCGTCACGGTCGCGGTTCCTTCTGCGAGAAAGTTAGCGCCGCCGACGGCTGGGCGTCACCGGCACCGGGGTCATGGGAGGGCTCACCAGCTCGCGAACCTTGTCGAGCAGCTTTTCAACGAGCTCCTTGATGCGCGCGCCCATCAGTAGCCTCCACCGTAGCCGGAACCCTGGCCCTGTCTCGAAGTATAGCAGTCGCGGCAGTAAACGGGGCGCCCGGCGGCGGGGCGGAAGGGCACCCGCGCAGGCGCACCGCACGCGGCGCAGGTGGCGTCGAACATCTCGCGGTCGCCGCGCGCGCCGCGGTTGCCGTTGGGCTCGCCGCCGTACCCGTTGCCATACCCATTGCCGTTGCCGTTTCCGTTGCCGCCCGCATTCGCGCCCGAGTCCCCGCGCTTGGTCTTTCGCGCGTCGCGACACGGCTTGCAGCGTTTTGGGATCTCTTTGAAGCCCTTGCGTTCGTAGAACTCCTGCTCGCCGGCGGTGAAGATGAACTCGTTCTTGCAATCGAGGCACTGCAGCGGGCGATCTTGGAAATCCATTCTGTCCTCAGACACGTGACGAAAGGCAGACGAGGCCTCAACTTACTTTACCCCGTCGACGAGCTGACGGTCAAGCGTGGTAGGATGCGCGCCCATGACTCGACTCGGCATGCTCGCCCTCGTGCTTTTCGCCATCGGCTGTCGCGAAGAGCCGACCATCGTCATCAAGTTCGAGCCCAACGACATGACGGGGACGACGGTCGCCGCCAAGACGGACCTCGCCACCGCGCCGGCGCCGGCCGATCTCGCGGTCGCCGAGACGAAGAAGAAGTCGCACGCTCACGAATGCAAGGCGGCGGCGGACTGCGTCGTCGAGCCGCTCGAGTGCTGCGACTGCGCCAACGGCGGCAAGCAGCACGCGATCGCCAAGAAGGCGGCGGCGGCGGCCAAATCGGCGCACGCGGCCAAGTGCAAGACGGCGATGTGTACGATGATGCTGTCGACCGATCCGTCGTGCGGGATGCGCGCCGACTGCGTCGACGGCGCCTGCGTGATGGTGGCGAAAAAGAAGTAGCTACTGAGCCGAAGCGGTCATCGGCTGCGAGACGACGTAGCGCAGGGCGAGCGGGCGGCCCTCGCGCAGGATCTCGACGGTGAACTGGTTGGTCACGCGCAGCCAGGCGTAGGCGGCGGAGGCGTCGTCGATGCCGTTGATGGCGCGGCCGTCGACGCGCAAGACGACGTCGTTCGCGCGCAGGCCGATGCGCTCGAAGAACGAGCCCGGGCGCACGGCGGCGAGGCGGAAGCCGCCGGTCGGCTGCTGGTCGACCTGCACGTCCTGGCTGAGCGCGGCGAAGTCGCCGAGCGCGCGGTCGAGGTCGGCGCGCGGGATGAGCATCGCGGCGGCCGGACGGCGGGCGGGGCTGACCGCGGCGACGACGGGCGCTGTCGCGGGCGCGGACGGGGTGACCTGGGATACGACAGGTACCGTCGCGGCCGGCGACGGGGCTGGCGCGACCGCGGCCGGCGGCGGCAGCGGCGCGGCGACGACGGGGGCGGGCGGCGCGATGGCGATCTCGCCCGACGGCGCGACGTACGCGGGCGCCGGCGCGGCGACGACAGCCGGCGCGGCGACGACGGCGGGGGCTTGCTGCGCAACGACGACCGGCGCTTGCTGCGCGAGGACGGCGGGCGCGGCTTGCTGCGCGAGGACCGCGGCGACCTGCGCGGGCGCGGCCGGACCGGCGACGGGCGCGGGCGCCGCGGCGGCGAGCTCGGCGCGCTCGGGCACGGCGCTGATGACCATCGCCGGCATGCGCTTCGGCGCCCGCTTGGCGGCCACGCGCATCTGCGGCGGCGCCGTCAGCTCCATGACCTCGCGCGCCTCGCCGCGCTCGATGACCACGTGGTCGGCGTCGAGCTCGACGAGCCGACCGCCGAACGCGTCGTCGCCCACGTGATGCAAGACGTACTCGCCGCGCTCGTCGTCCCACAAGAGCGACTGCGCGC
>DASXOU010000002.1:0-4915 GCA_036494045.1 Polyangia bacterium
TTTGCAGAACATCCCGATCCGCACGGACGAAGGAAGGCGCATCCGTTCCGCGTTCGTTCCCGGCGATCGCGAGCGAAACGTGCTGCTCACTGCCGACTATTCGCAGATCGAGCTGCGCGTGCTGGCGCACTTGTCCAAAGATCCGGTGCTCCTCGACGCCTTCAGCAAGGACGAGGACATCCATCGCCGTACCGTCATCGAGATGTTCGGCGAGGCGCAAGCGGACGATCCGCGCCTCCGCTCCGTCGCCAAGATGATCAACTACGGCATCGTCTACGGCCTCAGCGACTTCGGTCTCGCCCAGCGGCTCGGCATCGAGCGCGCCGACGCCAAGCGCTACATCGACGGCTACTTGAAGACCTACGCGGCGCTCGACAAGTACATGCATCAGATCATCGAGGACGCGTACCGCGACGGCGGCACGCGCACGTTGCTCGGGCGCTTCCGGCCGATTCCGGAGCTGCAGGCGCGCAATCGCCAGCTGCGCTCCGCCGGCGAGCGCATGGCGCGCAACACGCCGATCCAGGGCACCGCGGCCGATCTGCTGAAGCTGGCGATGATTCAGGTGCAGCGCGTGATCGACACCGAAGCCAAAGACGTCAGGATGCTCTTGACCGTCCACGACGAGCTCGTGCTCGAAGCGCCGGCGGATCGCGCGGACGCCATCAGCAAGCGGCTCGTCGACAAAATGGAAGGCGTGTGGAAGCTCGACGTCCCGCTCAAGGTCGACCTCGGCATCGGGAAGAACTGGGCCGAAGCAAAATGAGAACGCTCGCGCTCGTCGTCGTCGTCGTTGCGCTCGGCTCGGTCGCCGCAGCGGAGCCGCCGAAGGCGACCGAGGTGTGGCTGCGCGGCAAAGCGGGCAAGCTGCAATCGTGGCTGTGGCGACCCGCCGGCGCGGGGCCGTTCCCGGCGGTCGTGTACAACCACGGCAGCGAAAAAGATCCGATCGTCGGCACCGACAGCGCGATCGGCTCCTTCTTCGTCGCGCACGGCTACGCGGTGCTCTTCCCCTATCGTCGCGGCGCCGGCAAGTCGGCGGGCCGTTACTGGAACGACGGCATCGACGCGCTCCCGGAAGCCCAGCAAGAGAAGGTCACGATCGATCGGCTCGTTCAGGAGAACGACGACGTGGTCACCGCGATCGAGTGGCTGCGTGGGCAGCCGTGGATCGCGCGCGACGATATCACCGTCGGTGGTTGTAGCTTCGGCGGCATCGAGACGCTGCTCACCGCCGAGCGCAGCGTGCCCGGCTTGCGCGCGGCGCTCGACTTCGCCGGCGCGTCGATGGCGTGGGACGACTCGCCGCTTCTGCGCGAACGACTGCTCGGCGCCGTCGAGCACGCGCGTGTCCCTGTCTGCGCGCCAAGAAGCTGCCGGTCCGCATGCGCATTTTCGGCAGCGCCGGCGACACGCCGATGGCCGGCCATGCGGGCTTTTGCCTGCAGCGCTGGGACATGTGGGGCGACGACGTCCTCGATTTCCTGCGCCAGCGCCACTGAAACAAGTTTGACGCGAACGCGCGCGAAAATTCGGTAGAGTGCGCCGCATGCAGATCGCGGTCACCGGCGCCACCGGACACGTCGGAGCCAATCTCGTACGCACGCTCGTCGACGGCGGCCACGCGGTGCGCGCGCTCGTGCACGGCGGCAATCGCCGCGGCCTCGACGGCGTCGCCTGCGAATTCGTCGACGGCGATCTCGGCGACCAGCCCTCGCTCGTGCGCGCATTCGACGGCTGCGAGCGCGTCTTCCACCTCGCGGCGCGCATCTCGATCGTGCCCGGCGACGAAGCCGCCGTCCGCGCCGTCAACGTCGACGGCACGCGCAACGTGGTCGCCGCCTGCGTCGAGGCGCGCGTCGCCCGCCTGGTCCACTTCTCGTCGATCCACGCGCTGTCGCCGTCGCCGCACGATCAGCCGATCGACGAGACGCGCGCGCTCACCTCGTCGCCGCGCATGCCGCCGTATGATCGCAGCAAGGCGCAAGCCGAGCGCGAGGTGCAAGCAGGGATCGCGCGCGGGCTCGACGCCATCATCGTCAACCCCACTGCGATCCTGGGACCGCACGACTACGGCCCGTCGGCGATGGGGCGCGTGCTGCTCGATCTCTATCATCGCCGCCTGCCCGCGCTCGTCGACGGCGGCTTCGATTGGGTCGACGTGCGCGACGTCGTCGCCGGCGCGCTCGCCGCCGCCGATCGCGCCCCGACGGGGGCGCGCTATCTGCTCTCGGGCGCGCGGCGCACCGTCGCCGAGCTGGCCGCCATCGTCCACGACGCCACCGGCGTGCGCCCGCCGCGGATCAACGCGCCGATGTGGCTGGCGCGCGTGGGCGCGCCCTTCGCCACCGCCTACGCGCGCGTCGCCGGCAAGGAGCCGCTCTACACGCGACACTCGTTGCATGCGCTGCGCAACCATCAGCTCGTCAGCCACGAAAAAGCGTCGCGCGAGCTCGGCTACGCGCCGCGGCCGCTCGTCGAGACCATCACCGCCGCCTACGATTGGTTCCGCGCGCACGGCGCACTCGCCTCGGCCGCATGAGCGAAGCCGCGCTCTTCCACGATCTTCTCGCCGGCATGCTCGCGCTCTCGGCGGTCACCTTCGTCGCGCTGTTCGTGATCACCGCGCCCTACGGCCGGCACACGCGCGCCGGCTGGGGACCGACCGTCTCGTCGACGGTGGGCTGGGTGATCATGGAGGCTCCGGCGTCGCTCGGCTTCCTCGCGTTCTATCTTGCCGGCGAGCATCGCGCGGAGGCCGCGCCACTCGCCCTCCTCGCCTTGTGGCAGCTGCACTACGTCAACCGCGCGTTCGTCTATCCGTTCCGCCGTCGCGGCGGCGACAAGCCGATGCCGCTCGCCGTCGCGCTCATGGGCGTCGCCTTCAACCTCGTCAACACCTACGCCAACGCGCGCTTCGTCTCGCACTTCGCGTCGTATCCACACGGCTGGCTCTGGAGCCCGCGATTCCTCGTCGGTGCCGCGCTGTTCCTGGCCGGCTTCGCCGTCAACTGGCACGCCGATGAGGTCCTGCGCACGCTGCGCGCGCCCGGCGAGCGCGGCTACAAGATCCCGCACGGCGGCCTCTACCGCTTCGTCTCGGCGCCCAACTATTTCGGCGAGCTCGTCGAGTGGTCGGGCTTCGCCATCGCCGCCTGGTCGCCGGCCGCGCTCGTGTTCGTCGTCTGGACCGCGGCCAACCTGGCGCCGCGCGCGTGGGCCAACCACCGCTGGTATCGCCGCACCTTCCCCGACTATCCGACGGGCCGCCGCGCCCTCGTGCCCTTCCTCTTCTAGGTGCTATAATCGGCACGTCCATGCGTCGCGCTGCGCTCGTCTTTGCTGCTGCCTTCTGCCTGACGGCGGCGCCCGGCTGCAAACGCGCCACGCGTCCGGAAGCGCCCGAGGCGCCCGAGCGCTCGGCCATGCGCGCGCTGCAGAAGCCGGGCGAATCGACGGCGCCGGCGCGCCCGCTCAAGCGCTGCTTCGACGAGGACGCCTCGGGCGATCCGCCGCGTCCGCTCGAGGCGCTGCTCGACCGCGCCGCCGATCGCTACGACCACGGCGACTTTCAGACCTCGCTCGTGTGCGCCGAAGAAGCGGCGCGCGTCGAGCCGCGCTCGGTCGAGGCGCATCACGACCGCGCCGCCGCGCTGCAGGAGATCGGCCGGCTCGACGAGGCCGAGTCGGCCTTCACGCGCGCGCTCGCGCTCGATCCCGACGATCCGGAGACGCTCGCCGGCGCCGCCGATCTCTACATCAACCGCTTGCCGCCGACCAACGATCACACCGAGACCGGCCTCGAGTTCGCGCGGCGCGGCTCGCGCAGGTTGAAGCGCGTGCATCCGCGCGGCGCCCGTCCCGATCGCGCGCTCGTGGGCAGGCTGGCGCTCCTCGAAGGCCAGGCGCTCAACGATCTCGGCCGCTCGCGCGAGGCGCTCATGCGGCTCGACGCCGCGCTCGCCGCCGTGCCCGACGACTCGCACGCGCGTTACGAGCGCGCGGTGGCGCTCTTCGACCTCTGCCGCTTCGCCGAGGCCAAGCGCGCCTTCACCGACGTGCTCGCCAAGAATCCGCACGACGCCTGGGCGCATCATCACCTCGGGCTCACCTACGAGCGGCTCGGCGACGCCGCCTCCGCCGAGCGCGAGTTGGCGCGCGCGCGCATGGAGGCGCCCACCGAGTTCCACTCGCCCGTCGAGGTCTCGCCGGCCGAGTTCCGCGCGCTCGTCGACAACGAGGCCAAGAAGCTCTCGCCCGAGCTGCGCGCCGATCTCGGCCGCGTCAGCCTCGAGACGTCCGACCTGCCGGACTTGAGCGACCTGACCGCCGAGGAGCCGCCTTTGGCGCCGACCATCCTCGGCCTCTTCCGCGGCGCGCCCATCGGCGAGGCGCCCGAGTCGGAGGCGCGCGCCATCGTCATCTATCGCAAGAACCTCGCCCGCGCGGTGGCATCGCGCGACGAGCTCATCCAGCAGATCCGCACCACGCTGCTCCACGAGCTCGGGCACCTGCGCGGCGAAGACGACGACGCGCTGCGCGCGCGCGGGCTGGAGTGAGCCAGCAGCCTTCAGCCGTGAGCGCGCCGGCGACGCCCCCCGACCTCGAGCAGCAGCTCCGAATCGAGAAGAAGAAGATCGCCGCGGTGCGCGAGCTCGGCAAAGTGCTGGGCGCGACGCTCGATCTCGATCGCCTGCTCGTAGTGCTGCTCGAGAAGGTCACCGAGCTCCTCGACGCCGAGCGCGCGACGATCTATCTCGTCACTGACGACGGAACGCACCTCGAGTCGAAGATCGCGCAGGGCGGCGCCATCGCGACCATTCGCTTGAAGACCGGCGAAGGCATCGCCGGCTGGGTGGCGCAGTCGGGCGCGACGGTGAACATCCCCGACGCCTATGCCGATCCGCGCTTCAAC
>DASXOU010000003.1:0-4379 GCA_036494045.1 Polyangia bacterium
CGAGCGCGTGCGCGACCACGACGTGCAGCGTGCGCCGCTCGTCGCCGTCGAGCGCGGCGCCCACCGAGGCGGCGAAGAGATCGTGCAGCGTGCAGCCGCCGGCGCCGTCGATGTCGACGACGAAGCGCGAGACCAGCCGGCGCAACGCCGCGCGTGCGGCCGGGCGCAACGCCAGCAGCGACTCGGCCGGCAGCGCCACCTCGGCGAGCGCGAGCGCGCCGGCAAGCCAGCGCTCGTCGTCGTCGAGCGCGCGCACCGCGCCGGCGATCGGATCGTCCTGATCGAAGCCGCCCGCGTGCGCCTGGCGCAACAAGATCGGCAGACCGTGCGAGCGCTGCCAGGCGACGTCGAAGCGATCGGAGACGCCGTAAAGCTCGTCGAGCGCCGACCACAGCTCGCGGCCGCCGGGCTCGGCGAGCGGCTCGAGGCGCAGCTGCGCGTGATCGCCGAGCCCGGCGCGCGGCGGCGGCACCTGGCGCGAAGTGGCGACCAGGCGCGCCGGGCCGGCGGCGGCGGTGAAGGCGTCGAGGATGCGCGACTGATCGGCGGCGGGCAGGCGATGGAAGTCGTCGAGCAGCCACAGCCCGTCGACGGCGGCGAGCCGGCGCGCCAGATCGGCGGCGCGCGCGTCGTCGCCGTCGAGCTCGTCGACGACGCTGTCGCGCGCGAGCTGGCGGCGCATGTCGTCGATGAGCAACGCGGCCGGCGCGCCCGAGACGCGCTGGCGCACGACGCTGCCCGACCAGCGCGCGGCGAAGGCTTCGGCCAGCGCCGACTTGCCGACCCCCGGCACGCCTACGACGACGGTGGCGGGGACCTCAGCCACCATCTCGCCGAGACGGGCGAGCTCTACTTCTCGGCCGACGAAGACCGCAAATGTCGTCGGACGCTCGGTTTCTCGTTCCACGGAACTCCTACACTGCGGTCATACGACCACTTCTCCCTACAGCGTCAATCATGACGCATGCCACCACACATGTGGGTGAGGTCACATACCGTTTCGAGGCCGCGATTTTCCTGGGCTTGTGGTTATGCGCGGTCGGTCGGACCAATGGTGGTGGCGGCTGGTGGGGCCATGGTCACCGGACTGTTCCCCCGAGAACCCGCGGATTCGCGCGAGTCACGAGCTCGCGCAGCGCGCGCGACATCTCCGACGGCAAGACGGCCCAGGCGCGGTTGGTGCGGGCGCGCGCGTCGTCGGGGCGGAGCGCGAGCACGCGGTCGTACTCGACGACGGCGCGGGCGAGCTCGCCGCGGCGCTGCAGGCGCGCACCGAGGTAGAAGCGGGTGTCGGCTTCGTCGGCGGGGGCGAGGCAGCCGCGGGCGAGCGCGTCGGCGCGCGCGTCGAGAGCGCGATCGAAGTCGGCGTCGCCGTCGAGGACGGCGGCGAGGCGGCGATCCCACTGGCAGCGATCGACGGGCGAGCGCGCGGGCGGCGACCAAAGCGGCGCGGTGTGCATGCCGTCTTCCCAGCGGAAGGTGACGGCGAGCGGAATCTCGCGCGCGGCGATGAGCGCGGCGTGCGCGGGCGTGCGGCGCGCGAACACCAGCGCCGTCGGGCGGCGCCAGACCAGCGCCCACTCGTCGGGATCGAAGGAGCCGGAGCGGCGGTTGGTGCCGGGCTCGACGAGGAGCGCGGCGTCGATGCCGAAGCGGCGCAAGAGGGCGTCGAAGGCGCGCGGATCGTTGGGCGTGTCGTCGAGCGCGCGGTGGAACTCGTCGGGATAGGCGGGGAGGCGCGCGTCCTCGAAGACCTGCCAGCGCGGCCAGCCTTCCCACGCGAGGTAGCAGCCGACGTCGAGATCGTGGAACATGCGCGCGCGCAGGCCGGTCGTGGTCACGAACTCGATGGCGTCGAAGGGGACGACGTCGGCGGCGAGGCGCGGCGGATCGGGATCGGCGAGACGCTCGGCGACGATGGTGCCGGCGAGCGCGGCAGCGACGGCGAACATGGTCAGGCGCGCGGCGGCGAGACGCGGCGCATGCGCGCGTAGGAGGCGATGCAAGCCGTCGGCGACGACGGGCGCGCAGATGAGCGCGAACTCGGCGACGAAGCGGACCGAGCGCGCCGCCAGCACGGCGGCGACGGCGACCGGCAGAATGTCGCGCCAGCGACGAGGACGCGCGACGGCGGTGGCGAGCGCGAGCGCGACGAGGACGAAGAACCAGGGATCGTTCCAGGCGTCGGCGTGGCGGAACTCGTCGATGATGCGGGTGGCGCCGAGGCCGGTGTGCCAAAGGAGGTAACCGGGAAGGCGCGTGCCGGCGGGCGTGGCGAAGGTGGCGGCGACGGTGAGCGCGAGCGACGCGACGACGCGGTGCCAGGGCAACTCGACGCGATCGATGGCGGCGCCGGCGCAAAAGAGCGCAACGACGAGCGGGCAGAAGAAGACGCCGGCGTGGAACTGCGCCCAGCCGAGCGCGAGCGCGGGCAGCCACCACCAGCGGCGCGGATGGCGCTCGATGTCGGCGAGGAGCGCGGCGAGCGCGCCCAGGCCGACGAAGGTGACGAGGTGCGGGCGCTCGACGAGGCGCGGGCGCGCGGCTTCGACGGCGACGACGAGCGCGATCGCGGTCGGCAGCGGCGCGAGCGCGCGGCGGCGGCAGGCCAGGCCGACGAGCGCGACGGCGGCGACGACGAGCAGCGTCTTCAGCACCACGATTGCGCCGAAGCCGCCGGCGCGATGCGCGAGCGAGACCAGCACCTGGAAGGCCCACGCCAGATCCGGATCGGCGTGATCGGGGAACGTGAATGAGAACAGGTTGCGAAAGGGAATGCGGTGCGTGGCGACGATGATGTCGCCCAGCTTCAAGTGGAAGAAGAGGTCGGTCTCCGACAGCGGGAAGAGCGCGCGATGCGCGGCCCACGCCAGCGTGGCGACGGCGAGCAGGATAGCGGCGAGGCGATGAGTGGCGGCGGGACGCGTGCGCCGATTATAGCTGCACGCTCTTGCGCCACGTCGCTTGCAGCGTCATGAACGCGGCGTAGGCGAGCAGGCCCAACGCGGCGGCGGCGACGAGCGGCTGGCCGAAGGGCGCGGCGAACAGGTGGCGCAGGATGTCGCCGGTGCCGACGGTGTCGGCGCGCGCGCGGAAGGCCGAGCGCGCGAGCATGAGGCCGCCGGCGCCGAAGACGAGCGCGCGGCCGGCGGTGCCGATGCGGCCGACGGCGGCGACGACGGCGCGGCGGCGCGGCGTGGCGACGGCGTCGCGGTCGAGCGCGTCGAGGAAGGTGGCGCGCCACGCCTTCCACAGCTCGATGACGGCCCAGACGACCAGGCCGCCGCCGATGGCGAAGACGAGCGCGCGGCCGGCGGGATGCGCGAGCACCAGGGCGACGCGCGAGCGGGTGGCGCCGGCGTGCCGTTGCACGGCGAAGACGATGGCGAAGGCGCGCGCGATGATCGGCACGTAGGCGACGCCGACGAGGGCAAAGCCGACGCGCATCCACCACTTCGGCACGCGGCCATGCGGGTGCTCGACGTCGCCGAGCGCCTGAACGCCGCGCCACACCGCTTGCGCGCACAGGCCGACGGCGAAGAGGACGAGCAGGACGCGCCCGTACGGGTGCTCGGCGAGGCGATGCAGCGCGCCGACGGGACCGCGCGGCTCGCGGCGATCGAGGCGGCGGGCGGCGTCGAGCGCGATCACGGCGACGAGCGCGTAGACGGCGGCGCAGGTGGCGTAGCCGGCGCGGCCGATCCAGGCGCAAGTGCGGCGGGTCCCGGATGTCACACCGAAGAATGCAGCACGCACCGTACCAGCGGGCGATCACAGGCATCTAGCGCCGACCATTGCGCGTCGAATCGGAGATGTCGTACGGTCCGCCCGTGTCACGCGTTTTTGCGCTCGTCGCGATCGTCGCTTCGCTCTCTACCGCCAGCGCGGGGGCCGCGCGTGGCGACGACGGCTGGCGCACCGTGCACGACAAGGGCGGCGTGACGCTGGAGCGGCGCCCCGTCGACGGCTCGCGCTACTACGAATATCGCGTGCGCGCGCACACGACGGTGGCGCCGGCGATCGCGGTCGAGCGCATCTGGAGCGGCATCGGCGACGAGCGCTCGCCGACGATCAAGCATCGCACCGTGGTGCAGCGCGCCGACGACGAGCTCGTGGTCTACGATCAGATTCACGCGGCGGTGGTGTCGGATCGCGACGTCACCATCCGCATCCGCCGCTCGGGCGACGCCGAGCGTGGGTTCGACATCGCGTTCGAGTCGACCGCCGAGCTGGGGCCGCCGCCGTCGTCTCCGATCGCGACGTCACCATTCGCATCCGCCGCTCGGGCGACGCCGCGCGCGGCTTCGACATCTCCTTCGAGTCGACCGCCGAGCTCGGCCCGCCGCCGGCGGCCGGCTACGTGCGCTTGACGGTGGTGC
>DASXOU010000004.1:0-5360 GCA_036494045.1 Polyangia bacterium
TCATGACCAGGATCGGCTGGATCGCAGCGCTCGCGCTCGGCGCCGTTGCATGTGCGTATCCCGAAACCAGGATGGTGCCGGTCGCCGATTACGGCGCCGGACCGCGGCAGACGGTGTCGGCGGCGCCGGCGTTCACCGCCGGTCCGTCGACGACGCGCACCACCTCGCCCGACGGCGCGACCCGCTTCGTGTGCGCGAACGGCGCCACGCGATCGGGCGCGGCGGTGCCGGCCGGCAGCATCCCTGCCTGCTGAGCGGCGGCGCGGTCACGGCGCGAGCGCGGCCAGCTCGGGGCAATCGAAGATGCGCGCGCGCGCGATGACGCGCTCATCGAAGACGACGAAGCCCTCGAGCACGACGTAGTTGGCGCCGCGCGCGGCGGCGTACTCGCGCAAGGTGTCGCCGGTGGCGGCTTCGTCGTGATCGGATTGCGCCTCGACGCTGCCGAGCGCGCGGCAGCACGAGCCGGGCTCGCGATTCGACACGACCACCGCGCGCTGCGGAGGAGTCGGCCGGCGCGCGTCTTCGTCCTCGGCGCAGCCGGCCGGCAGCAGGCCGAGTAGCAGCAAGAAGAGCGCGCGTTTCATGCGGCACCTCCGCGGCAGTGATAGTCGCAACGCGGGCGAGCGCTAGCACGAACCGTCGAACGCTGGCTCAGAGACGCGCAGGCCCGAGCTGTCGCTCGAACGCGCCGAGGTTGCGGCCGCCCGGATCGTAGACGGCGAAGACGACCCGCTCGAACGCGCCGCGCAGATCGTCGCCGGCGAGCGCGTCGGCGAAGGTGCGCGCGACCGCGGCCGGGTCGTTGCGGAACACGCCGCAGCCCCACGCGCCGAGGACGAGCGTGCGATGCTCGTGCGCCGCGGCGACAGCGAGCACCTTTTTCGCGCGCCGCGCCAACGTCGCGCCGATCTCGTCGTCGATGTGGAGTCCCTGCTGCTCGGCGGCGGCCGCGTTCGGCGCCGGCGCCGTGATGATCGAGAGCGCGAACGGATCTTCGAGGAGCTCGAGCCGCTCGTCGCGGAAGAACGGCACGTCGGGCGAGTAGATGATGTGGTCGGTGTACAAGACCGTGCCGCACGCGCGATTGGCGCGGTAATACTCGGGCTGCGCGCACAAGCAGGGATAGAGCGCCGAGCAGCGCGCGAGATCTTCCTCTTGCGCCTTGGCGCCGCTGAGAAAGCCGCCGCCCGGATTCTTCGCCGACGCGAAGTTGAGCGCGACCACCCGCGCCACGCCCTCGCGTTGCACGAGACGCCGCCCCGCTTCTGCCGTCGTCTCGGCGGTGAGCTCGACGATCGGCGCCGCCGACGATCGCGCGAACGACCTGGCGGCGAGCGTATCGAGCTCGTCGGGATGATGGAGCACGGTGCCGCGCACGGCCGCGTCGATGGCCGCGCGGATGTCGACCGACCTGCCCGACCGCGCGACGTACCCGCCGCGCTCGATCACCTCCAACGTCCCCTTCGCGCTCTTGGCCAGCGTCTTCATCGCGCCTCGCCCTCGAACCAGTACATCGCGTCGCTGCGCAGCACGTACTTCGTCCCGGCCGTCACCGCGCAACCCTCGTGCAGCATCGCGTGCTCGAAGAAGAGCACCGCGCCCTTCTTGGGCGCGATCGTGACTTCGTAGTCGATGAGGCGCGTCTCGCCGCCGCTAAAGCCGTCGTTCAAGTAAAACAACAGCGTCACCTGGCTGCCCTCGCGCCCGCGCGCCGTCGGCGGCCGATGATAGGCGCCGTCGAAGTGCGGCGCGAAGCGCTGGCCGTTGCGGTAACGATAGCCGCGAAAGCGCTCGTTGAAGCCGCACAGCCGCGCGTCGTCGAGCTCGTCGGGCACGAACCCGCGCGTACACGCGAACAGCTCGGCGGCGAGCGCCGCGTCGTCGAACATCACGCGCTCGTTGTTGCGCACGCGCGTATCGACCACCGCGCCGCCAGCGACGTTGATCGGCGCCAGCGCCGGCGCCTCCGCTTCGATGCGCGCGACCAGCCCGTCGCACAGCGCCGCCGGCAGCGCGTCCTCGACGAACGCGACGTACGGCAGCCGCCGCGTGCCGCGCAGCCACGCCGCCTCGCGCAACGGATGATGGACCTTGGCGCTCATGCTCCCCCCCTTTGTTACGCGGCCAGGCGCATCGCTTCTTCCGCGCAGCCGAGCTCGACCGTCTGACCGAACGGCAGCTCCAGATGATCCGCTTCGATGCCGTCGCCGAACACGGTGCCGCCGTCGTTCATCTCCGACGTGACCGCGAGCGCCTCCCCGGGCGCGATCCGTCCGGCGACGAGCGCCGCGCCGGTGGTGACGCTGGCCCACGCCTCGCGCACCAGGAACGCCACCGTCGGCTCGAGCGGTCCCGGCAGCGCCGGCGCGTGCTTGCGATCGCCGGCGATGCTCTTGGCCCATCCGGTCGCGCCCGTCCCCGTCGCCACGATCAGGCCCGACGACGAATGGCGCTCGACCTGCCCGCCGAAGGCGAGCCGATAGCGCGCGCTCTGATGCGTGCGATGGCCGACGAAGATCTCGTTGAGCGCGATCAGCGTCTGCCCGTTGCCGAGCCGCGCGCTCACCATCGTCCGCTCCTCGCACGGCAAGACGCCGCGCGCGAACATCGCCAAGAGATCGCCGGTCGCCTGCGGCGGATGGCGCACCAAGACGCCTGCGTTCAACGCCGTCGACGGGTTGATCCCGATGACCGGCTGCCCGCGCAGATACTTCGCGACATTGGCGACGAGGCCGTCCTGCCCGACGATGACCACGACGTCGTCGCGATCGAACAAGAAGCGATCGAGCTCGTGGCGCGCCACGCGCGCGCGCCGCCACTTTGACGGCACCGCCGCCGTCACTGCGTGCAGCGCGGCCTCCAGGATCGCGTGGCGCGCCAGTACGTCGTCGAGCTTCTGCCCGCGCGACTCGAGAAAGAAGCGCGCCTGCTGCACGGTGCCGTGACGCAACACGAGCTCGTCGCGCTCGCTCGGCCGCGAGACGATGACGACCCGTGGCGGCAGCGCCCGCTCGACGGCGCTCATCGCCTACTCCGCCTCGGCTTCCAGCTTGCGCGCCGACGCGCCCAGCACGCGCTCGAGCAGCGACCCGAGGAGGTCGGGCGACAAGTTCAGATGCTCGATCGACTGCAGCTTGCCCGCCAGCTCGCGCGCGGCCAGCCCCATCATCGTCGCCGCCGGCAGCGCGCGATAGATGTCGATGCGCGCGCGCTCCGCGTTCACGCGCGCGCCTTCGAGCGCCTTGATGCTCTCGGCCTGCGCCTCGGCGTTGAGCCGCACGTTGCCCGCCGCCGCCTCGGCCTCGATGCGCTTGTTGGCCGTCTCGTCGGTGACGCGCTTCTTCTCGTTCTGCCCGCGCTGCCCGATGAGCAGCTCCTCGCGCCGCGCCAGCTCGATCTGGCTCTGCAGCTCGTTCTCCGCGATGGCGCGCTCCTTCTCGACCGCGAGCGCGCGCCGCGCGAAGGTCGCCTCGTCGGCGTCCTGCTGGATGCGCTCGCGCGCCGGCATCTCGAGCGCCTTCTCGACCTCGGCGCTCGGCTTCACCGACGCCACGCGCGTGGCCACGATCTCGAGCCCGAGCGCCGCCACGCTCGGCGCCGCGACGAGGCCGCGCTGGATCTCGTCGCGCATCACCTCGATCCCCTGATCGAGGAGCGCGCGCAAGGGCGCCCGCGCCACGAAGCTGCCCGCCGATTCCTGCGCCAGCTCCTTGACGACGATGGCGAGCTTGTCGAGCGGCTCGTTGCGATAGCGCCCGCTGCGCGTGTCGATGGAAAAGTCGACGCGCTCGGCCAGGAGCTCCGGCTCGTGCACGCGAAACGTGACCACGCCGTTGACGTGCACGTCCTGAAAGTCCGCGCTGCGCCCGGCGACGAGAAAGGGCAGCTCGCGATCATCGAGCGGCACCTCCACGATCGAGGTGCCGAGCGGCGCGAACCAGAACGCGAGCGCGCGATCGGCGCGCACCCGCCGCCCATCCTTGTAGAGCGCGACCCAGCTGGTCGGCTCGGCGCGCAAATGTCTCCACAGCCAATACGAACGAATCTCGGCCATGACCTTCACTCCTTTCACGTCGCAGAGCGACGCGTGAATCGATACAGCTCGGCCGGTCGATACGACACCTCGCGCTCGTGCGCGCCGGTCGCCTCGAGCAGCCCCGACGCCAACATGCGCCGGCGGAACGAATCCTTGTTGACCGGCTCGCCGCGCACCGCCTCGTGCACCTCTTGCAGCTGGCGCAGCGTGAACTCCGTCGGCAACAGCTGAAAGCCGACCGGGCTGTAGTCGAGCTTGCCGCGCAGCCGCTTGACCGCGAGCCCGAGGATGTCCGCGTGATCGAGGAACATCGGCAGCGCCTCTTTGTCGTCGCCGACGACGTCGACGGGCCCGCCGGTCTCGCCCGGCCACGGCACCACCACGCGCGCCGACCGCGCCGCCGGCGCGCGCTTGCCGCCGGCGAAGAAGCGGCGCGCGTCGACGAGCGCGTAATAGCTCACGGTCACGACGCGCCCGCGCGGATCGCGCTTCAGATCGCCGAACGTGTACAGCTGCTCGAGGAACACGCCGGCGAGACCGACCTTTTGCGCCATCACGCGCGCCGCCGCCTCCTCGATCGACTCGTCGATGTGCATGAAGCCGCCGGGCAGCGCGTAACGGCCGCGCTCGGGCGGATCGGCGCGCTTGTACAAGGCGACGCGCAGCTCGCCCGCTTCTACGGTGAGCACCACCACGTCGACGGCGAGGCTGGGGCGCGGAAAGCGCTCGAGCTCCGAGATTTTGCCTTTCTTGGCCATCTGAACCTTAGATGCGTTTAGCATATATGCTAGTTGCATCGAAGTCAAGGACGGTAGGCTCGCGGCATGGAGACCGAGGCAACCACGCTCGATCGTTGGACCATCGGCGCCATCGCGATCGTGGCCTGGGCGATCGCCGATCTCACCCACGAAGCCGGCGGCCACGGCGGCACCGCGCTCGTGCTCGGCGTGCATCCGACGGCGCTGACCAGCGCGTACCTGCAGTACACCGAGACCGTGCCGGCGCTGACGATGCGGCTCATCGCCGCCGGCGGCGCCGCGCTCAACGTGATCGTCGGGCTGCCGCTCGTCGCGCTCTCACGCGCGCGCTTGCCGGCGCGCTGGCGCTTCTTCGTGTGGCTGCTCGCCGCGTACAACCTCCTCACCGCGTTCGGCTACCTCTTGTATTCCGGCGTCGCCGGCATCGGCGACTTCGCCGCGGTCATCAACGGCGTGCCGCACGCGCTCGTCTGGCGCATCGTCGAGCTCGTCGCCGGCGCTCTCTTCTACTTCGTGGCCACGCCGGCGCTCTTGTGGCCGGGGCTACGGCCGTTCGCCGGCGG
>DASXOU010000005.1:0-8981 GCA_036494045.1 Polyangia bacterium
GGTGCGCGCACCGGCGGCGTTGACCTTGACGTGTGCGCGGCCGTATTCGCGCTTGTCGGCGGGCACGACGTTGCCGCCGAGCAGCTTGGCCATGAGCTGCACGCCGTAACAGATGCCGAGCGTGGGCAGCGCCAGCTCGAACAGCTCGCGCGACACCAGCGGCGCGCCCTCTTCGTACACCGACGACGGACCGCCCGAGAGCACCAGCGCCGACGGACGGAGCTTGCGGATCTCGTCGAGCGGCATGTTGAACGGATGAATCTCGCAGTAGACCTTGAGCTCGCGGATGCGCCGCGCGATCAGCTGCGTGTACTGCGATCCGAAGTCGAGGATGAGGACGAGCTCACGATTGACCGACATACAGGCTCCCTGTCACCGCGGTTGGCTCGCGCGCTCGTGCTCGGCGAGCATCTTGCCGACGCTGTCGGCGAATAGGAGCACCAGCGGCGTCAGCTCGCCCGCCGATTGCGCGCGACGCAGCGCCTCGCGATAGCGATCGCGATCCTCGGCGCGCACCAGCGCACGGATCAGGCCGCGCTTGAGCAACGCCAGATCGACGAGCAGCCGGCCGGCGCGGCCGTTGCCGTCGACGAACGGATGGATCGTCTCGAACCAGGCGTGCATCTCGGCGGCGAACACGATCGGATCGTCCTCGCCCGGCGCGGCCAGCCAATCGCACAGCTCGCGCATCATCGACGGCACCGCTTCGGGCGGCGGCGGCTCGAACGCGGCGCCGGTCAGGTACACCGACACCTTGCGATAGGCGCCGGCGCCGAGCTCGTCGATGCCGCGCAGGAGCACGGCGTTGAGCTCGAGCAGCTGCGCTTCGGTGATCGGCGCCGGCCCGGTGCGGGGATCGATCGCCCACTCGTCGACGCGCTCGGAAGCGACCGACAGGTTCACCGCCCACAAGTGATCGCGCAGCGGCTTTCCCACGGTGACGCCGTCGACGAGCACCGCTTTGGTCTCGGTCTCGGTGAGCCCGCCGCCTTCGAGCGCGTTCGAGTGATAGACGACCGCGTAGCGTAGCCACGCGTGCAACCGCGCCAGCCCGGTGGTGTCGACGCCGCGCTTTTCCCGCCACGCCCGCGCGCGCGCGCCCACTTCCCGCGCTTCGGCGCGCGCCGCCTCGTCGACGGTATACGCCGGTTTGGTCACTCGCGTTCCTGTCGGTAATTCGGCGCTTCCTTGGTGATGATGACGTCGTGAACGTGCGACTCGCGCAGGCCGGCCGACGAGATCTTGATGAACCTGGCGCGCGTGCGCAGCTCCTCGATCGTCTTGCAGCCGGTGTAGCCCATCGCCGCGCGCAGGCCGCCGATCAATTGATACACCGACTGCGACAGCGGCCCTTTGTACGGCACGCGCCCTTCGATGCCCTCGGGCACGAGCTTGCGCGCCTGCTCCGGCTCGGCGGTCGAGACGTGCGACTGGAAATATCGATCCTTCGAGCCCGCTTGCATCGCGCCGATCGATCCCATGCCGCGATACTGCTTGTAGCTGCGCCCTTGATAGAGGATGACCTCGCCCGGCGCCTCGTCGGTGCCGGCGAAGAGCGAGCCGATCATGACGGTGTGCGCGCCGGCCGCCATCGCCTTGGCGACGTCGCCCGAATACTTGATGCCGCCGTCGGCGATGATGGGCTTGCCGTGCTTCTCGGCCGCCTTGGCGCACTCGTTGATCGCGGTGATCTGCGGAACGCCGACGCCGGCGACGACGCGCGTGGTGCAGATGCTGCCGGGCCCGATGCCGACCTTGACGCCGTCGGCGCCCGCTTTCACCAGCGCGACATAGCCGTCGGCCGTCGCCACGTTGCCGGCGATGACCTGCACGTCCTTGAAGTTTTTCTTGATGGCGCGCACCGCCTCGAGCACGCCCTTACTGTGCCCGTGCGCGGTGTCGACGACGATGACGTCGCAGCCGGCGTGCAGGAGCGCGGAGACGCGCGCGTCGCGATCTTCGCCGACCCCGACGGCGGCGGCGACGCGCAAGCGCCCGTGCTCGTCCTTGGCCGCTTGCGGATGCTTCTCCGCCTTGTCGATGTCCTTGATGGTGATGAGCCCCTTCATCTTGCCGGCCGCGTCGACCACCACGAGCTTCTCGATGCGATGCTGATGCAGGAGCTCCTTGGCGCGCTCGACGCCGGTCCCTTCGGGCACGGTGATGAGCTCCTTGGTCATCACGTCGCGCACGCGCTGCTCGAGGTTCTTCTCGAAGCGCACGTCGCGGTTGGTGAGGATGCCGACGGCGCGCCCCTCGACGACGACGGGCAGGCCCGACACGCCGCTCGCGCGCATGATCTCGAGCGCACGGCGCAAATTCTCCTCGGGCCCGACGACCACCGGATCGAAGACCATGCCGCTCTCGGCGCGCTTGACCTTCTGCACCTCGCGCGCCTGCGCCTCAATCGGCAGGTTCTTGTGAATCACGCCGAGCCCGCCTTCGCGCGCCATCGTGATCGCCGTGTCGGCCTCGGTGACCGTGTCCATCGCCGAGGACACCAGCGGCATGTGCAGCGTGATGCGCTCGGTCAGTCGCGTGCGCACGTCGACGTCGCGCGGCAGCACCTCCGACTCGGCCGGCAACAGCAGCACGTCGTCGAAGGTCAGCGCTTCCTCGAGGGGTTTGTCACCGAGCATCTGCTTCACTCTCCTTCTTTGCGCGGATAGGGTTTTCGCTGCGTCTTCTCGTCTTCCTTGCGCTCGAGCGCCGATGGCTCGACGTCGTCGTCTTCGTCGTCCTCTTTCAACATGCTCATCGCCGGCAGCGTCGTCGGCGTCGCCGGCGTCTTGTCGCCGCGATCGCTCTCGAGCACACGCAGAAGCGCGTCGACCACCTGCGCGCCCGCCGGCGACGCGCGCAAGAGCTGCGAGACGGTGTCGAGATCGGGCGTGGCCGTCGCCGCCGCGCCCAGCTCCTGGTAATCGGCGACGGCACCGATGATGCGCGCGCCGATCGGCATCGTCGGCGCCGACGCGCCCGGCGCCAATCGCCCGAAGCCCGACGACGCCGCCGTCAACGAGCGCAGAATGGGCAAGAGGCCGTCGGCGCCGGCGCCCGACCAGCCGAGCTCGGCGAACACGTCGGCCGAGCCGGCGCCCTCGATCTGCCGCATCGCGCGATCGAGCGCGAACAGCTGCGCGGCGACGCCGATCTCGTCGGACACGCGCCGCGAAAGGCTGAGCTGGCGCGCCACGCGCCGCGACAGCCGCGCCATCTCCACGCCGCCGCCCGAGCCGCCGACGATGCGCGCCTCGAGCTCCGTCGCCAGCGCCTCGACCGCTTCGATGAGCGCGCGCGACAGCCGCTCTTCGGCGCGCAACGCCTCCGACGGCGTCTCCGTCGGCTTGGTCGGCTCGACTGTCGATTGGGGCGGCGGCTGCGGCGTCGGGCGCTTGGGCCGCCTTTGCGGCAGCGGCGTGAGCGCGTCGGACTGCGACATACGCGACGGCAGCCGCGAGATCTCCGCCTGCAGCGACGGATCGAGCTTGACCGTGCCGGTGATGTCCTCGTCGCCGGCCGGCTTCACCACTTGCGGCGACGACTTGGACACCGCCGTCGGCACCGCCGGCTTGCGTTTGCCCGGCGGCAGCGGCGTCACCAGCGCCGTCGTCTCGCCCCACACACGCTCGATTGCGCGCGTGATCGCGTCGCGTCGCGCGAGCAACGCACGTCCCTCGGGCACCTGCGCGCGCGTCAGAAAATCCGCGAGCGTCGCCTCATCCGACGGATCGACCATCACCACCGTCGCGCGCTGCCCGTCGGCCGACAGATCGATCGGGAACATCCCGGCGACCAGCGCCTCGGCGCGCGAGATGGCGCGCTTGAGCGCCTCGGGCGGCGTCACGTCCGCCAGCCGCTCGTCGGACACGACGGGCACGCCGAAGCGCGACGACAGCGCGCGAAAGATCTGCTCCGCCGTCGCCAGCTCCGACTCGACGAGCAGGCCCCACAACGGCCGCCGCGCCCCTTCCTTGCCGCGCGCAACCCGCTCCAGGTCCTTTTGCTCGAGCACGTCCTCGTCGACGAGGATCGCGCCCAGGTCCTTGCGCGGGGGCATTGTGTTACCGAGGGAATCTAGCAGACTATTTGCAGCCGGTACGCAGTTTTTGCGCCGCCTCCGACTGCCCCTCGGCCGCCGGCAGCGCCGCCAGCTCCTTGCCGAGCTCGGCGCATTTGTGCTGCGCCGAGAGCACCTGCGCCAGGTGCCAGCGCGCCGGCGCGTAGCGCGGATCTTTTGCCACCGCCTCGCGAAACAGCGCCGTCGCCTTGGCCAGATCGCCCTTGTCGCGCCAGGCGACGCCGAGATCGGCGATGCGCGCCGCCGTCGGCGAGAGCGTACGCGCCTTTTCCAGCGCTAGGATGGCCGCGTCCGGCTTCTTGCGCTTGCCGTCGACGAGCCCGAGGCTCCACCACGCGGTCGCGTAATCGGGCTTGATGCGCGTGGCGACGTCGTACTCGGCGGCGGCGGCGTCGAGCTTGCCCGATGCTTCGAGCGCGATCCCGAGGTTCAAGTGCGCTTGCGGCGAACGCGCCGCCAGCTTGACCGCCTGCCGCGCCGCCGCCGTCGCCTCGGGCAGCTTGCCGCACTTGCGCGCCGCCACCGACGCGTTGATGAAGCCGTCGCCGTCCGACGGCGAGAGCTTGGTGGCGCGCGCGTAGGCGTCCATCGCCGTGGCGCAATCCTTTTGCATCACCGCCGCCTGCCCGAGGTTGAACCAGGCCTCGGCCAGATCGGGCTTGTCGGCGACCGCGTGCTTGAGCTCGCCGATGGCCTCGCTGAAGCGGCGCCGCTCGATGAGCATGGAGGCGAGCTCGTTGCGCACGTCCGCGAGCTTGGGATCGAGCGTCAGCGCCGCGCGCAGCTCCTTCTCGGCGCCGGCGGCGTCGCCCTTTTTCTGCAACGCCACGCCGGTCAGATAATGCGGCCGCGGATCTTTGGGCGACTTCTTCTTGGCCTGATCGAAGGCGGCGATGGCGCCGTCGGCGTCGCCGGCCTGCAGCTTCTTCGAGCCGTCGTCGATGAGAGCGTCGTCGGGCAGGAGCAAGAGGATGCCGAAGAGCAGCGCTTGCTTGAGCATGGCGCGTACGGTATCACGCAAGGCAATGGTCGATCCCGAGGGTATCGTCGCCATCATCTCCGTGTTCGGGATGCCGGTGTTCATCGTGGGGATCGTTTCCTACGCCCGCTACAAGGCGCAGCAGCTGCGCGGCAAGCAAAAGGACGATCCGAAGCAGCTCGAAAAGGAGCGCGAAGAGCGCAAGCAGCTCGAGGCGCGCGTGCAGAACCTCGAGAGCATCGTCTGCTCCGTCGATCTCGAGCTCAACGCGCGCATGAACCGCATGCTGGCCGCGCAGTCGGCGATCGGCGCGCTGCCGCCGCATCCGCCGAGCGACAAGCTGGCGGCGACGGCGCCGCGCGGCTCGGTGCTGGCGATGGCGCTCACGCCCGGGCAGAAGATCGCCGATCGCTACACGATCGAGCGCGAGCTCGGCGCCGGCGGCATGGGGCGCGTCTATCTCGCCGCCGACGGCAAGCTCGCCGAGCGCGTGGCCCTCAAGATCATCAACGCCGGCTTCGGCGATCCGCAAGCGGTCGATCGCTTTCGCCGCGAGGTCGCCGCCGCGCGCAAGGTCACGCACCCGAACGTCATCCGCATCCACGATCTCGTCGAGGACGGCGGCATGGTGATGCTCTCGATGGAGTACGTCGAGGGCATGACGCTGGCCGAGTATCTCGGGCGCGTCGGCGCGCTTCGCGTCGACGAGGCGCGCCACATCATCGCGCAGATCTGCGACGGCGTGGCCGCGGCGCACGCGGCCGGCGTGGTGCATCGCGATCTCAAGCCGGGCAACGTGCTCCTCGATCATGAAAAGCGCGCCAAGGTGATCGACTTCGGGCTGGCCAAGGCGACCTTCATGCACGGCATGACGGCGACGGGCCTCATCATCGGCACGCCCGAGTACATGGCGCCCGAGCAGGTCAAGGGCCTACCGCAAGACGCGCGCACCGACGTCTACGCGCTCGGCGCGCTCGCCTATCACCTGTTCGTCGGGCGGCCGCCGTTCGCCGGCGAGACGCCGATCGCGATCGGCTTTCAGCACGTGTCGGAGCCGCCGCGCCATCCGCGCGAGCTGCGCGCCGAGGTGCCCGAGAGCATCGACGCCGCGCTGATGCAGGCGCTCGAGAAGGATCCCGGCAAGCGCTTCGCCGACGCCGCCGAGCTCAAGCGCGCGCTGCTCGCCTAGCCGCGCGAGAGGAAGCCGAGCGCGACCACGGCGGTGACGCAGACGCCGAGGAAGGTGCCGTAGATCGTGCCGATGGCGAGCAGCTTCAACGCGGTCGCGACGCGCGACTGCGCGAAGACGGCGCGCGCGGCCAGGAACAGAAGCGCAACGCCGCCGACGAACGCAGCCAAGCCGATCGGTCCCCAACGCAACAGCTCCGCCACGAGCAGCAAAAGTAACGCCGTCGCGTGCGCGTGCAGCGCGAACACCAGGTGCTCGACGAAATAGCGTTTGGGCCGACGGAAGCAGAGCCACGTGAGCAGCGCGAACAGCGGCACCAACAGAGCGGCGATGCGCGGCGCCCAGTCGAACATGGTGCGCTTCATGCGCTCGACGGCGGCGGTGGGATCCTTCTGCGACTCGCGCATGCGCTCGTAGAAGAAGCGCAACAACGGATGCTGCGCGAGCTTTTGCTCATGCGCGGCGTCGAGCGTGGGCACCTCGATGCGCACGTTCTCGTCCCTTACGTGGTCCGGCATGAGGCCGGCGACGGAGAAGTAGGCAACGCTGGCTACGATATAAAGGCGCAGCGGCGTGGTGTACGAGACGCGGCGGCCGGCGTTGTACTCGCGCGTGAGCCGGCCGGGGCGGCGGAACAGCGTCCACAGCGTGCGCCAGAGCCGCGACTCGAGCTGGAAGACTTCCTCGATGAGATCGCCGAGGAGCCGGCCGAGGGAGGCGTGATAGCTCGTATTCTCCTGGCCGCAGTCGTGACAAAAGCGCGTGGCGACGGCGGCGCCGCAGTTGAGGCAGTGTGGCGAGGGGCGGAGCTGGCGGCTCACGTTCGACGGCTCACAAGCGGCCGAGCGCCTCGCCGAGCGCGAGCTGCACTTCGTCGACGCGATGGAGGTCGAGCTTGCCGCCGCCGCGCTCGCGCACGTAGAAGACGTCGGCGACGCGATGCGCTTCGGTGGCGACCTTCGACAAGTGGATGTCGAGCGCGAGATCGGCGAGCGTGCGCGTGATCGTGTAGAGGACGCCGAGGCGATCCTGCGTGAACACGTCGAGCACCGAGAAGTCGGTCGACACCTGGTTGTCGACTTTGACTTCGGTGCGCACCTTGGGCACCACGCGCTCGGGCAGCGACGAGCGATCGCGGCGCGCTTCGATCACCTCGTCGACGCTGACCTCGCCGCCGAGCACGCGCGCCAGATCGTCCTCGACGCGCTTCCAGCGCGCCGGATCGGTGATCGGCCGGCCGTAGCGATCGCGCGTCGTGAAGGTGTCGAGCGCCTCGACGACGACGCCGCCCACGACGCGCGTGTTGATCTGCGCGCCGAGGACGTCGATGCGATGCGCGAGCAAGACGCCGGCGATCTTGGCGAGCAGGCCGGGCGCGTCGTCGGCCGAGATGGTGACGTCGCTGACCGCCTTGCGCGGGCGATGCACGACCTCGACGGCGACGGGTCCCTTGCGACGGCGCGAGAGCTGCAGATCGCGCACCATCGCGCGCGGCTGAGTGAGCGTGACGTAGCGATCGGGCAGGGACGCGAACCAGTCGACGAGCTTGTCCTCGGGCTCGCCGATGAGCTCGGCGACGCGCTTTTTGCGCCGCGCCATCACCATCGATTGCTCGCTGCCTCCGAGATCGGCGCCGCGGCGATAGAACGCCATCGTGCGCACGTAGAGCTCGCGCAGGAGCTGCTCTTTCCACTCGGTCATGTTGCCGGGCGCGACCATCGACATGTCGGCGACGGTCAACAGATACAGCTCGCGCAGCGTCTCTTCGTCGTTCAGCTCCTGCGCCAGGTTCGCCAGCATCGCCACGTCGTTGAGATCGCGCCGCTGCGACAAGTGCGAGAGCAAGAGGTGCTTGCGCACCAAAAACTCGGTCTGCGCCACGTCCTCGTCCGAGAGCCCGCAGCGCGTGGCGACGGCGAACGCCAGCTTGGCGCCGGTCTCCGAGTGCCCCTTGCCGAGCGGCTTGCCGACGTCGTGAAGGAGCGTCCCGAGGTAGAGCGCCTCCTTGCGCCTGACCTCGGTCATCGCCTGCGACGCGGTCCCGAGCTCGGCGGCGAGCTCGCCGCGCGCCAGCGCCTTCAAGCGGCCGACCGCGTAGAGCTGATGCTGGTCGACGGTGAACACGTGATAGAGGTCGTGCTGCACGCGGCCGGTGCAGGGCGCCCACTCGGGCATGACGCAGGCGAGGAGCCCGAGATCGTGCGCCTGCTCCAGCAGCGACGGATTGCGCGCATCGCGATCGTCGCAGATGAGAAGCATCATCTCGCGCCCGGCCTGCGCGTCGCCGACGAGGCCGCCGTCGGCGCTCAGCGCCGCCACGCGCTCGGCGATGAGGTCCTTGGTGTGCCCGTAGATCTCGGCGCCGAGCTCGAGCGCGACGTTGAAGATGCGCACCATCTCCGACGGGCGCCGCTTGAAGACCTCCGGATCGTGCAGCGACAGCTTGCCGTTGAACAGCGTGAACGACGCGTCGACCGAGCGCACCGACGGTTTCTTCTGCGGCTCGACCACGCAGCGCAACAGCAGGCGATCGGTCTGCCGCGTCACGTCCTTGGCGTGCAGAAAATATTGCTGCATGAGCGCCTCGACCGACGGCTCGACCGCGCTCTCCACTCCTTCGTGCTGCGACGGCCGCGGATTCGGAAACAGCCGCGGCGCGATCGCCTCCTGCACCTCGAAGGTCAGGCGATCTTCCTTGCGCTTGCGCGCAAAGTGCGCCGCCGTGCGGATCT
>DASXOU010000006.1:0-11853 GCA_036494045.1 Polyangia bacterium
GCCACCGCCGCCGCCGCCGCCGGTCATGCCGCTCGAGCCGGTGCCGTTGGCGCCGCCGCCGGCGCCGCCGCCGCCGGTGGCGTTGAAGATCACCGAGTCGAGCTGCACGGCAAAGCTGGCGCTGAGGAGCAGCACGCCGCCGCCGCCGCCACCGCCGCCGCCGAACATCGTGCCCTTGCCGCCGCCGCCGCCGCCGAAGCCGCCCGCGGGCATCGCCGCCGCCGTGCCGCCGGCGGCGCCCGGCCCGCTCATGGCCGCGCCACCGGCCGCGCCGGGCGAGACGTTGCCGCCGCCGCCGCCGCCGGTGCCGGGTCCACCGGCGCCGCCCTTGCCGGCACTGTCGCCGTCGCCGGCGCTGCCGCTCGCGCCGCCGTTGCTGCCGCCGCCGACGCCGGCGGCGCCGTTCTCGTCGCTGGCGTAGCCGCCGCCGAGCGACCAGCTGCCGTTCTGCTGGTGGATGAGCGAGTCGGCGACGATGGCGACGGCGCGGCCGCCGGTGAGCGTGACGTGGACGCCGCCGTCGATGGTGAGCGAGCCGACGCAGAAGAGCGCCGTGTTGCCGCTGGCGGCGCCGCTCATGACCAGGGTGCCGCTGCCGTCCGTGAGCGTGGGCGGCGAAGCGCCCGAGTCGAGCGTGTAGTTGCCGGCGGGCACCTCGACGTCGGCGCCGGCGCGCGCGGTCATCAGGCAGTCGAAGCCGCCGAGCGGCGTGACGCGGCAGTGCGCGGGGATGCCGAGCGTGCTGTCGGCGGGGATGCAGTCGCAGCCGGGCGTGCAGCCGGCGGCGGCGGCCATGTCGTTGCTGCCGCTGCCGACGGTGAACTTGCCGAAGTTGTCGACGGCGCTGCAGCTGCCGAGCGCGAGCGCGACGCCGAGCACGACGGCGACGCTAGAAATCGTGCGCAAAGGCCAACCCTCCGAGCGACGGTCCGACGAGCGGCACGACCAGGCTGGCGTGCTCTTTCGGATGGCGTCCTTCGACGAAGAAGAGGACGACGCCGGTGGCCACGGCGGCGGCCCCGATCGGCCAGAGAATGTCGGTGGCGAGCGCGAGCTGCTTGCCCTGGTCGATCTTGTGCTGCGCGCTGGCGACGACGCTCGGGTTGCAGACGTTGCTGGTGCACTTGGAGCTCAGATCGTCGTACGAGAGCTGGCTCGCGACGCCGGTGCCGAGCGCGGCGGCGAGCGCGCCGACGCCGACGCCGCCGACGATCCAGGTGTAGAGGCGCTTGCGATGCGCGGGCGGCGGCGGCGACGGCAACGGCCGAGCGACGACGGCCGGCGCCGGCGGCAGCGGCGTGGGCTTGGGCGGCGCGGGCGGCGGCTTCTGCGCGCGCTCCTGGCGCTCCTTCAGGTTGTGGATGCGCGTCTCGACCGCGTCGCGATCGCTGGTGGTCGGATCTTCTTCGAGGTAGCGCTCGAGCATGCGGACGGCGTCGGGGAACTGCTCGAGCGCCTCGAAGCAGCGCGCGATGTTGTAGAGCAGCGCCGGGCGCTTGGAAATGCGATAGGCCTCGTTGAACTCGCGCAGCGCATCGTTGTACGAGGCTTGATCGTAGTAGGACTGGCCGGCGAGAAAGTGGGCCTTGGCGCGCTCCTCCTCTTCGGTCATCGCGCGCGCCGGGGTGGCTGCGGCCAGGATGACGGCCGCCAGCATCAGCCCCCTCGTAATCCCCATCGGCTCATCTTTTCGGAAGAGCCCGAGCGCGTCAAGATAGCGGCATGAGCGATGCCCTGGTCGTACTGGTGACGGTGCCGAGCGCCGAGAGCGCGAACGAGCTCGCCGAGGCGCTCGTCGGTGAGCGGCTGGCGGCGTGCGTGAACGTGGTCGGCGGCGTGCGATCGATCTATCGCTGGCAGGGAGCGATCGAGCGCGACGACGAGCTTCTGTGCGTGTGCAAGACCACGCGGGCGGCGTTCGAGCGGCTGCGCGCGCGCGTCGTCGAGCTGCATCCGTACGAGCTGCCCGAGGTGATCGCGCTGCCCGTCGAGCACGGGCACGCGCCGTATCTGGCGTGGATCACGGCTTCGGTCGAGTGAAGGCGAAGCGCGCGTTGGCGTCGCCGTCGTTGGCGCGCACCGGTGCGGCTTGCGCGCGCGCAGTGTCGAGCCGGGCGACGCCGTCGACCATCGTGGCGCGCGTGGCGCCGACGTCGAGCGTTCCCGAGCCGCTGCCGACCAGCCACAGCTCGCCGCCGGCGATGGTGTGCGGCGTGGCGCGGGCGAGCTCGACGACGGCGGGATCGCCGAGCGCGTGCAGCGCGGGCAACAGCGTCGCCATCACCGGCGGCTCGCGCTCGACCTTGGCCAGCGCCGCCAGCATCGCGCGCGCGTCGGCGGTCGACGATTTTCGCGCCAGCTGCGCGACCAGCGCGACCATGGCGGCGCGCACCGGCACGTAGGGCTCGTTCGGCGTCCAGCGCAGCAGCGTCGGCAGCGCGCGCGCATCGTCGAGGGCGGCGAGCGCGGCGACGCTGTCGAGGCGCGTGCGCACCTGGCCGAGCGAGATCAGAAGCGCGTCGAAGGCGCGCGCGTCGTGCGATTTTCCGAGCGTGGCGAGGATGGTGCGGGTCAGCGGCTCGTCGAGGCTGGCGCGCCCGTTGAGAGGATCGATGGTGCCGGCCAGCGCGGGCACGTCGCCGACGGCGAGCGCGGCGCGGGCGCACAATTCGGCGTCGGCGGTGGGCGCGCACAGCCGCGGCAGCGCCCGGCGCACCTCGGCGCGCGGCTCCTCCTCGCCCAGGCGCGCGCCGGCGATGTGGATCCAGTCGGCGCTGGTGGGGTCGAGCCCGCGCATCGGCTGACGGCGGTTGGCCGGATCGGGCGGCAGCACGGCGAGCAGGCGCGCGATCTCGCGATTCAGCGCCGGATCGGGCAGAAGCGCGGGCAGCTCGCGGGCGACGGCGGCGTCGCCGAGGCGCGCGCGATCGAGGATGCGCTGCACGCGCGCGTCGGTACCGGCCGACTCGAAGCGCGACTCCTCGTCCATCCACGCGTCGAGGCGCGCGCGCAACGGCGCGGCGAACGGCGCGTCGATGCGGTTCTTGCGCTCGGCGGCGTCGACGGCGAGATCGAAGGCGTGGCACGAGTCGGTCGACAGATCGCAGACGAGCTTGTGATCGCCGTCGATGATCATCTTCTGCCGATCGATCTCGCCGTAGACGGGCCCATGCGCGGCGGCGTCCGGCGGATGGGCGCCCAGCCACGGCCCGAGATCGTGGCCGCGCATCTTGGCCGACGCCGGGATGCCGATGAGCGCCAGGATGGTCGGCGCCACGTCGACGAGCCCGACCGGCACGGCCACGTGATGCGGCGGCAGCGCGCTCTTGTCGAGCGTGACGAAGACCAGCGGCACGTGCACCTGCTCTTCGTAGAGCGTGGTGCCGTGATAGCGGCCGCCGTGCTCGCCGAACTCCTCGCCGTGATCGGCGGCGAGGATGACGAGCGCGTGCGGGCGCGTCTTTTTCAGGTACGCGATGAGGCGCGCGATCTCGCCGTCGACGAAGTGGACCTCGCCGTCGTAGAGGCCGATGGCGTCGCGGGCGCCGTCGAGGTGGCCGGGGTGGCGCTCGTAGGGCTCGTGCGGCTCGAAGTAGTGCGCCCACACGAACACGTGCTCGGGGTGCTCCTCGTCGAGAAAGTGGATGATCTGATCGGTGCGGCCCGGAGCGTTCATGTGCTCGTACTTGACGTACTCGAAGCCGTAGCGCGAGTCCTCCATCGGGCGCAGGCGATCGCGATCGATGGTGAACACCGACGGCGGATAGAACGCGGCCGTCTTGTAGCGCTCGCGCTTGAGCACCTCGGGCAAGGTCTGGTGGCTGGCGGTGTCGAGGCCGAGCGCGGACAGCGAGAAGACGAACTTGCCGGTGAGCAGCGTCGCCAGGCTGAACGAAGTGTGCGGCACCTGCGTGTAGGCGCGATCGAAGACGACGCCGGTTTGCGCCAGCGCCGCCAGCGTCGGGGCAGTGCGCGGCGCCAGGCGATCGGCGCGCATGGCGTCGACGGTGATGAGGAAGATGTCGACGGTGCCGAGGTGCGGGCCTTCGGGCAGGGGCGCGCTCGCCGCCGCCAGCGACGGGCCGACATGCGACGGCGGCGGACCGTGGCGGAGCGCGCGCACCAGAGGCGCCGTCAAAACCGCGCGTTCGAGCACCACCGTGCGCAGGGCGCGGTTGGCGTTGACGGCGGCGAGCGCGGTGGCGCCGGCGGCGACGGCGACGAGGCCGACGAGGGCGGCGTTGCGCGGCTCGACGAGGCGCACGAGGCGCCGGCGCAGCGCCAGGGCCGCGGTGCACATGGCGAGCTCGGCGGCGCCGAACGCGAGCGCGCCGAGGCCGGCGTGAAAGAACGGGTACAAGCGCACCAGCACGCGCTGATCGACCGTGTACAAGAGGATCGCCGCGGCCGCGCACACGGCGGCGGCGAGCCAGGCGACGCCGGGCGCGAGCTCGCCGCCCTGCGGACCATGATGATAGATGCGCTGCCACAGGCGCACCGCCACGTAGAAGCTGGCGAGCGCGACCGCGCCGATGGCGACGGCGTAGGCGTCGTGATGCGCGATCGTCTGCGCGTGCGGGCCGCGAAAGATCCGCGCGCACACCAGCGCCACCGGCGGCACCGCCAGCGCCGTGTACAGGCGCGCCTGCCACTTCTGATCGCGCCGCGGATCGCCGAGCGCGGCGCCGAGCATCGTCACGCCGGCGGCGATGAGCCCTTCGGCGGCGCCGACCAGCGCGCCGGCGCCGGCCAGCGTGGCGACGGTGAGCGCGACGAAGCGGCCGTTCTCCATGGCGCCGTCGAACGACGCGCCCGCGGTCATGAGCACGTACACGACCTCGACGATCCCGAGGCCGAGCCCGGCGGCGACGCCGAGCATGACGCCGCCCGCAAGCGCGCGCCGGAGCCTGTGCCTTCGCTCGAGGATTCCCGCCACGCGCGAAAGCTAGCTTACGTGTGCGCGAAGGTCGAGTGCATGTGCGCGCGCACGGTGAGCACCGGACAGGGCGCCTTGCGCACCACCTTCTCGGCCACCGAGCCGAGCAGCACGTGCGAGATGCCGCCGCGGCCGTGCGTGCCGATGACGATGAGATCGACGCCGAGCTCTTCGGCGGCGGCGCAGATCTCCTCGTGCGTGGCGCCGAAGGTGGTACGCCTGTCGGCGACGACGCCGGCGGCGCGCGCGCGCTCGCACCAGCGCTCGAGGATGATGTCGACCGAGTGCTCGACGTTGCGCATCATCTCGGGCGCGATCGGCAGGATCACGTCGGGGAACACCGACGCCGGCACGTGGTGCACGTGGAACAGCGTCAGCCGCGCGCCCGAGTCGCGCGCCATCTCGAGCGCGGTCTCGAAGGCTTGCAGCGAGCCGTCGGAGAAATCGGTGGGCACGAGGATGTGGCGGATCTGGATCATGACAAATCCCCGGTCGGGTGCTCGCCTTCGAACTCGTCGACGAGCTCGGCGTCGAGGGCGAGCTTGGAGTACCACAGCGTGATGGTCACGCCGGCCGGCCCTTCGGACTGCGTGATCTCCTCGAGCTGGACCTCGCTGTCGTCGGCGAGGTCATCGGCGAGGAAGCGGTTGATCTCTTCCTCGAGCGCGCCGTGCTCGGGGCCGCGGAAGACCTTGCAGCGCAGATCCATGCCGTTTGATTGTGCAAAGCGCGCGCCTTGGGACGGGCGTTACGCGCGCGAGGGGGCGACGGCGGTGAGATCGACGGGAACGGCGGCGCCGGTGACGAGCGCGGCGACGATCTCGCCCGAGAGCGGCGCCAGGAGCACGCCGTTACGGAAGTGGCCGCTGGCCATCCACAGGTTGCCGATCGACGTGGCGCCGAGATACGGCAGCGCGTCGGCGGAGGCGGGACGCAGGCCGCTCCAGTGATCGGCGACGGGCAACGAAGCCAGCGGCGGGCACAGCCGCGCGGCGCGCGCGCACAAGGTGCCGAGGCCTGCGGCGGTCACGTCCTTGGCGAAGCCGGCGCGCTCTTCGGTCGAGCCGACGAGGACGCGGCCGTCGGCGCGCGGCACGAGATAGCCGCCGGCGCCGAACACGACGTGTTGGACGAGCGGCGCTGCGGCGCGTAGCTCGATCATCTGGCCGCGCACCGGCGTGACCGCGCCGGGCGGCAGCGGCACGCCCTCGATCGCGGTCGACCAGGCGCCGGCGGCGATGACGACGTGGCCTGCATCGTGGGAGCCGTCGTTCGTGTCGACGCCGAGGACGCGCTTGCCGTCGTGGCGCACGCGGCGGACGTCGGCGCGCACGAAGCGGACACCGTTGCCTGGGGCGCGCGTGCAGGCGACGACCAGGGCGCGCATCGCCGCGCGCGTGTCGATCTGGTGGCCGCCGGCGTAGCGCAGCGCCAGCGTCGGCCGCGCCAGCGACGGCTCGAGCCGCGCCACCGCGGCGGCGTCGAGCGTCTCGACCGCCAGCCCTTCGCCGCGCTGCCAACGCGCGCGCGCTTCCAGCGGCGCCGCTTCGTCGTCGTCGAAGGCGAGCTGCAAGGTGCCGTCGTCGCGATAGCCGACGTCGAGCTCGGCGCGCGCGCGCAATTCCTCGGCGAAGGAGCGCCAGCGCGCCGCGCCGGCGCGCATCAGCGTGAAGAACGCGCCGGGCCCGTGCGCTTCGACCTCGGGCGCGAGGATGCCGCCCGCGGCCCACGACGCCTCGCGCCCGGGCTCGCCGCGCTCGACGACGGTGACGGCGACGCCGGCGTCGGCGAGCCGCAGCGCGATGGCGCAGCCGATCATCCCGCCGCCGACCACGAGGACATCGCTCACGCCGTGTAGATAACGCGCGTTGGCGAACCCGGCAAGCGTGCGCTACTGTCGCCCTAATCGATGCGCTCCGGCACCGACGCATGGCTCGATCTGGTGTGGAAGCGGCACCGGCTCGTGCTCGGCATCGCCGCCGCCGTCACGCTCGCCTGCGCCGCGCTCGCCACCCGACTCGAGCTGCGCACCAACGTCGCCGAGCTCCTGCCGTCGCAGGATCCGGCCGTCGAGGAGCTGCAGTATCTGTCCAAGCGCATCGGCGGCACCTCGATCCTGCAGATCGCCATCGAAAGCCCCGACCGCGACGCCAACCTGCGCCTCGCCGGCGCGCTCGAGGCCGAGCTCAAGAAGCTGCCCGCCGACACCATCGAGAGCGCGGTCTACGACGTGCGCGCCGAGCGCAAGTTCTTCTTGTCGCGCAAGTGGCTGTACGCCCCGCTCGGCGAGCTCGAGGCGCTGCGCGATTCCTTGCGCGCCGAGATCCGCAAAAAGAAGAACCCGCTCTACGTCGACATCCTCGACGAGGACACGCCCAAGGAGATCGTCGAGCGCATGCGCAAGCACGCCGACGGCTTCGATCCGTTCCCCACCGGCTACTTCGAGGGCGACCACGGGCGCATCGTGGTCATCGTCTGCCGTCCGCCGGGCGGGCTGTTCGCCGAGCGCGCCGGCGAGAAGCTGGCCAAGGCGGCCGAGCGCATCATCAAGAACGCGCACCCGGATCGGTATCACCCGAAGATGCAGGTCGGCCTGACCGGCGACGTCATGTCGCAGCTCGAGGAGCGCCATGCGCTCGAGAGCGATCTGGTGCTGGCGACGGCGGTGTGCGTGACGCTGGTGTGCCTCGTCGTCATCGTTTTTTACGGGCGCTTTCGCGCCATCCCGTTCGTCGGCATCCCCGCGCTCATGGGCGTGGCGTTCGCCTTCGGCATGGCCGAGCTGCTCTTCGGCTACTTGAACGCGTCGACGGCGTTCATGGGCTCCATTGTCGTCGGCAACGGGATCAACTTTCCGATCATTCAGCTGGCGCGCTACGAAGAGGAGCGGCGCGGCAACACGAGCCCGCGCGAGGCGGCGTCGATCGCGCTGTCGGCCACGATCCGCCCCACCGCCGTCGCCGCGCTCGGCGCCGCGGTCGCGTACGCGTCGCTCATCGTGACGCGCTTTCGCGGATTTTCGCAGTTCGGCACGATCGGCGGGCTCGGCATGGTGGCCGCGTGGGCCTCGACGGTGACGGTGCTGCCCGCGTTGTGGGCCGCGTTCGACAAGCGCGAGCGCACCGCGCGCCGCTTCGCCCCGCCGGTGACCGCGTTCTCCGATCTGGTGGCGCGCCTGGCCACGCAGGCGCCGAAGAGCTGCCTGGTCGTCTTCGGCCTGTTCACGATCTTCTCGATGGTGCCGCTCAAGCGCTACTTGCACGACCCGTTCGAGTACGACTTCCGCAACCTGCGCAATCGCCGCAGCCTCGAGTCGGGCGCGGCGCTCCTGGCCGAGCGGGTCGATCCAATCTTCGGCAAGACGCTGACGCCGGCGGTGATCATCGCCGATCGACGCGCGCACACCGGCGAGATCCGCAAGAAGGTGCTCGAGCGCGACAAGTCGCTGCCGGGCGCGCAGCTCATCGGCCAGGTGACCACGCTCGACGATTTTCTGCCCGGCGACGCCGCCACGCAGCGAAAGAAGCTGGCGGTCCTGCGCGAGCTCGACGAGATCATCGACTCGCCCGCCGCGCAATTGGCCGACGACGACGTCCGCGCCGATCTGCAGAAGCTGCGGCCGCCCGAGGATCTCGCCGTCGTCGGCGACGACGATCTGCCGATCGAAGTCAAGCGGCCATTCGTCGAGAACGACGGCACCGTCGGCCGCGTCCTCCTCGTCTATCACGACGAGCACGTGAGCGTTTGGGACGGGCGCAACCTCATGCGCATCGCCGACATCATCGGCGAGGTCAAGCTCGACGACGGCACGGTGGTGCGCAGCTCGGGCCACGCGGTCATCTTCGCGGCGATGATCCGATCGATCGTGCACGACGCGCCGCTGGCGACGGGCGCGTCGCTGCTCGCGGTGTCGCTCTTGGTGATCGCGCTGGCGCGCAGCCGCGCCGGCGCCGCGCTGGTCGTCGGCACGCTCGTCGCCGGCGTCTTGTGGATGCTCGGCACCGCGGCGTGGATCGGCGTGCGCACGAACTTCCTCAACTTCATCGCGCTGCCGATCACCTTCGGCATCGGCGTCGACTACGGCATCAACATCTACTTGCGCTATCGGCTCGAAGGGCGCGGGCGCGTCGGCCGCGCGGTGCGCGCCACCGGCGGCGCGGTGGCGTTGTGCTCGCTGACGACGATCATCGGCTACGCGGCGCTCCTGGTCGCCGACAACCAGGCGCTGCGCTCGTTCGGCGAGATGGCCATCCTCGGCGAGGTCGCCTGCTTGTCGGCGGCGGTCGTGGGCATGCCCGCGTTCCTCGTCTGGCGCGAGCGGCGCGCGCGTCTCGAGCGACCCGCGTGACCCGCGTCGTGCCGGCCAGCGACGCCGCGATCGCCGAAGCGGCGGCGCTCCTGAAAGCGGGCGCGCTGGTCGCGTTTCCCACCGAGACCGTCTACGGCCTCGGCGGGCTGGCGCGCGATCCCGCGTCGCTGGCCAAGATCTTCGCGGCCAAAGGACGCCCGGCGACGCATCCTTTGATCGCGCACGTGCGCTCGCCTGCCGAGGCGGCGACGCTGACGACGAATTGGGACGCGCGCGCCGAGGCGCTGGCGGCGCAGTTCTGGCCGGGGCCGCTGACGCTGGTGGTGCCGCGCGCGCCGTCGCTGCCGGCGGCGCTCTCGGGCGGAAAGCCGACGGTGGCGCTGCGCTCGCCGGCGCATCCGGTGGCGCAAGCGCTGCTCGCCGCCGTCGGCGCGCCGCTGGCGGCGCCGAGCGCGAACAAGTATCAGACGCTGTCGCCGACGACGGCGGCGCACGTGGCGCGCGCGTTCGGCGACGAGGTCGCGCTCGTCCTCGATGGCGGGCCGTGCGCGGCCGGCCTCGAGTCGACGGTCCTCGATCTCACGGTCGCGCCGCCGGCGGTCTTGCGCCCGGGCGCGCTGCCGCTGGCGGCGTTGCGCGCGCTCGTGCCCGACGTCGTCCTCGCCGTCGCCGTCATCGCCGACGAAGCCGCGCGCCACTCGCCGGGCCAGGACGCGATCCATTATGCGCCGCGTGCACAATTATTATTGTGCGAGCGCACAACAGCGCTCGCGCGGCGCGACGCCGCGATCGTGCTGCGCGGATCCGGCGATCCGGCGCGCCCCGATGCCGTGGTCCTGCCCGACGACGCCGCCGCCTACGGCCGCGCGCTCTACGCCACCTTGCATGCGCTCGACGACGCCGGCGCGAGCGTCATCGCCGTCGAGTCACCGCCCGACGACGAGGCCTGGCTGGCTGTCACCGATCGGCTGCGCCGCGCTGCCGCGAAATAGCCGATTGAGCATGAACAGGATCGCGAGGTAAGTCGCGCCGTAGACCGCCGCGCCGGCGACGACGCCGACCATCCCCGCAAAGTGTCCGAGCCACGCGCGCACCACCCACGCCGGCGCGCACGCGACCGCCGCCGCCACCGCGGTGCGTCCGAGCCCGCTCCAATCGGCCAAGCGCGACCACGACACGTCGAGAAAGCGCCGCCCGCGCGCCAGCATGCCGACGCGCGCCAGCGCCTCGGCGGTCACGCCGCCGACGATCGCGCCGGGCAGCCCGAAGAGGCGAATGCCGCCGATCACCAGCGCCGCGGTGAACGCGATGCGCACGCCGTTGTAGATGAAGAGGAAGCGCGTGGCGCCGGCGGCGCGCAGAAGCGCGTCGAGCGGCAGCACCCACAAGGGGATCTCGAGCGTCGCCAGCATGAACAGCGGCACCGAGCCGTCGTACTTGTGCGTGAAGAGGAGTGGCAAGAGCGTCGCGCCGAACAGCCACGCGCACGCGGCCGCGGGAAACAGGATCGCCGCCAGCTTCTGCACGGCGTCGTTCCACGCCGCGCGCATCCCGCGCGCGTCGCCGGCGTGGTGCGCCTTTCCGACCTGCACGATCATCACGTCCGACATCGGCGTGAAGACGATGTCGACCATCGGCATGTGGAACGACGCCACCGCGAAGAGCGCGAAGGTCGCCGCGTCGAAGCTCGCCGACACCGCGTACTGGGAGAAGTAGCGCTGCGCCACGTAGAGGTACGACGCGCCGGCGAACGGCAGCGTATAGGCGAGCTGCTGCTTGAAGAGCCCCGCGTGCGGGCGCGCCCACGGCACCGTCTTCGACAGGACGATCACGAACAGGCCGGCGACGCGCGCGCCGGCGACCAGCGCCGCCGCCCAGAAGAGCCCGGCCGGCCCGCCATACTTGGCGCCCACGACCAGCGCGAAGGCGCGCACGCCGTCGGACAGGACGTAGGTGAGCGCGGCCTTGGCCATGCGTCCCTCGGCGACGATGGCGCTCTCGAGCGAGGCGGCCGCGAGCATGAGCCCGCCGTAGAGCGCCAGCGGCGCGCGCAACGACGCGAGCGTGCCGTCGCCGAGCCAATGGCCGAGGAGCGGCGTGGCCAGCCACAAGGCGCCGCCGAAGAGCGCGCCGAGGCACGCCAGCGACAAGAAGGTCTGCGCGACGAAGGCGCCGCGCTCTTTTCCGCCGCGCGGCAGAAAATAGAGCAGCGACTGCGTGAGCCCGAGCTGACAGGTCAGCTGCACCGTCGACGCGACGAGGAAGAATTGCTTGTAGGTGCCGAACTCCTCCGGCGTCAGCAGGCGCGCCAGGATGAGCGGCAGCGCGAAGGTCAGCGCCGCCGAGACCAGTCGGCCGACGATGAGCGGGCTGCCGGCGCCGAGCACGCGCACGAACAGGGCTTGCAAGCGCTGAATCACGCCGCCCTCCGCGCACCGCCGAGCGCGGGCACCAGCGCCGCGTACTCGGCGACGATGCGCTCGACCCAGGTCGACAAGGAAAAATGCGCGACCGCGTGCGCGCGTGCCGCCTGGCCTAGGCGCGCGCGCGCCGCGTCGTCGTCGAGGAGGCGCCCGATGGCGCCGGCGAGCGCCACTTCGTCGCGCTT
>DASXOU010000007.1:0-2581 GCA_036494045.1 Polyangia bacterium
TCGGGGCTGCTGCCGACGTGCGCGTGACGTCGGCGTGGACCGAGGGTGCCTGGGCGGGCCGCACGGTGGCGTCGGCGGCGCACGGCGATGACGCCGGCGCGATCGTGACGGTGGCGCCCGACACTTCGTGCAGCGCGGCCGACGATCGCGCGCGCGAGCACGGCGTACGTCATCTGTTCGTCGTCGACAGCGGCAGGCTCGTCGGCGTGATGTGCCGCTGCGACCTCTATCCCGAGCCCGAGCCGCACGACGACGTGGCCACGCGCATGGCCTCCGACGTCTACGTGCTCGATCCCGCGTCCACGCTCGGCGAGGCGGCGGCGGCGATGAAGTCGCTCGGCGTCGGCTGCCTACCGGTCGTGCGCGACGAGCGGCCGGTTGGCCTCATCACGCGCGGCGATCTGCGCCGCTTCGGCGTGCCCGAGCCGGCGCTCGGCGCGCACGTCTGCCTCGAGTGCGGCAGCGTGCACGGCGTGCGGCCCGACGCGCACAGCGGCCTCGAGTATTGCCTCGACTGCATCGATCTCTTCACCGCGCTCGGCAACGACTACGGCGAGGGCGACTGACCCCATTTCGCCGCGGCCGCTTCGTCGAGCTTCCCGAGACGCCCCGCCGCCCGCATCGCTTCTTCGAGCTCGCCGAGCGGCGCGTGACCGTCGCGTCGTCGGCATTCGGCCCGATCGGCATCCACGTGCGCGAAGCGGGCGCGGGCGCCCCGCTGCTGCTCGTGCATGGGCTCATGACGACGAGCTACTCGTGGCGTTACATGATCGAGCCGCTGGCGCACACGCGGCGCGTGATCGCGATCGATCTGCCCGGCTGCGGGCGCAGCGACAAGCCGGCGGGCGCGCGCTACTTCGCGCCGGCGCTGGCGACGTTTCTCCTCGAGCTCGTCGCCGCGCTCGGCGTGCGCGGCTGTGACGTGGTCGGCAACTCGATGGGCGGTTACTTGTGTATGCGCGCGGCGCTCGCCGACGGCGCGGCGTTCCGTCGCCTGGTCGACATCCATTCGCCCGGCGTGCCCGATTGGCGTTATCGCGCGCTCGGCGGCGCGCTCGCGGTGCCCGGGATGCGCGCGGCGCTGTCGTGGTGGGTGCGGCGCGCGCCGCAGCGTTGGGCGCACAAGAACGTGCACTACTTCGACGAGTCGCTGAAGTCGCTCGAGGAGGCGGCCGAATACGGCGATCCGCTGGCAAGCGCCGACGGCGCCAGCGCGTTCGTCAGCTACCTCGGCGACGCGTTTCGTCCGCGCGACATCGCCGCGTTCGTCGCCGAGCTCGGCGCGCGCCGCGACGCCGGCACGCCCTTTCCGGTGCCGCTCCTGCTCTTGTATTCGCGGCGCGATCCGCTGGTGCCGCCGCGCGTGGGCGAGGCGCTGCAGGCGCTGGTGCCGTCGGCGCGCCTCGAGTGGCTCGAGGACACCTCGCACTTCATGCACGTCGACACGCCCGAGCCGGTGCTGCGCGCCCTCGCCGATTTTCTGTAGCAACCGCCGCGCCTCAGGCAGCATCGAAGAAGAGCCATGCCCGATGACTTTTCGCTCGTGTCCGCGGTCGCCGCGCTGGCGCCGTCGCGCTTCGCCGTCACCATCCCCGACGGCTGGCAGCAGGGGCGCGGCGCGTTCGGCGGGCTCGTGCTCGCCACGCTGCTGCGCGCCGTCGAGAAGAGCGAGGGCGACGACGCGCGCGCGACGCGGACGCTGAGCGGCGACTTGTGCGGCCCGGCGCTGCCCGGCCCGGCCGAGATCGCCGTGCGCACGCTCCGCCGCGGCAACAACCAATCGAACCTCGCGGCCGAGCTCGTGCAAGGCGGCGAGGTGATCGCCACCGCCGGCGTCGTGCGCTCGGCTCCGCGCCGCGCCGACGGTGCGCCGCGGATCACGCCGACGCCGCCGCCGGCGCTGCCGCCGTGGCGCGATCTTCCTGCGGTGACGCCGATGCCGCCGGTCGGTCCGCCGTTCGCGCAGCACTACGAGTATCGCGCCGACGCCGCCGCGTTCGCGCGCACGGGCGAGCCGGCGCTCGACGGCTGGATCCGCGAGCGCGTGCCCCTCGGCGCGCTCGACGCGCCCGCGCTCATCGGCCGGCTCGACGCGTGGTGGCCGACGCTGTTCGCGATCGCGCCGCCGCGGCCGTGCGCGACCATCAGCTTCGTCGCCGAGCTGCTCGTCGATCCGACGACGCTGCCGCCCGACGAGCCGCTGCGCTATCACGCGCGCATGGCCGCGCTGCACGATGGGTTCTTCGTCGAGCTGCGCGAGCTGTGGTCCGGCGATCGCGTGGTCGCGCTCAATCAGCAGACCTTCGCGATCCTCAAGTAGCGAACGATTAGAGCTGCGCGGGGATCAGCTCTTTGTCGGGATCGGCCGGCTTGTCCGGCTTCGTCTCCGCCGGCTTGGCGACCGGCTTCTCAGGCTTCGTCTCCGGCGGTTTCGTCTCCTCCGGCTTCGCTTCGCCCGGCTTGGCCACGACCGCCGATTTCGTCGCGTGCCTGGTGCGATCCTTGAGCAGGTTCACGTCGACCTCGCGGTTCAGGTCGGAGGTGACCGTCCGCTTCTCGCTGCGATAGCCTTCGAGGTTGA
>DASXOU010000008.1:0-7635 GCA_036494045.1 Polyangia bacterium
TGCAGCGCCTCTTCCAGCTCAACGGCTGATGCGCGCGCCCCTCAAAGGGGTGCGAGTGCTCGATCTCTCGCGGCTCATTCCTGGGCCGTTCTGCACGCTCATTCTCTCGGATCTCGGTGCCAGCGTCGACAAGCTGGAGGATCCGCACGTAGGCGACTACTTGCGCGTCTTCCCGCCATTCAAGCGCGGGCTGTCGGGGCGCTTCAACGCGCTCAATCGCGACAAGCGATCGTTGTGCCTCGACCTCAAGAAGCCCGAGGGGCGCGACGCGCTCTTGCGGCTGGCGGCGCATTACGACGTCGTCGTCGAGAGCTTTCGCCCGGGCGTGCTCGACAAGCTCGGCGTCGGCTTCGGCGCGCTCGCCGCCAAGAACCCGCGGCTCATCATGCTGTCGATCAGCGGCTACGGTCAGGACGGGCCCTATCGCGATCGCGCCGGGCACGATCTGAACTACATCGCGCTCGGCGGCGTGCTCGGGCTCGCCGGGCCGCCCGATCGTCCGCCGCCGGTGCCGGCGGTGCAGCTCGGCGACATCGCGGGCGGCGCGCTCTTCGGCGCCGTCGGGATTTTGGCGGCGCTCTACGAGCGCGAGAAGAGCGGACGCGGGCAGCAGATCGATCTGTCGATGTGCGAAGGCGCGCTCGCGTTCGCCATTCCCGAGCTCGGCAACTTCGACGCCTCGGGCACGCCGCCCCGTCGCGGCGGCGAGCTGCTCATCGGCGGCGCCGCGTCGTACGGCGTCTATCGCACCAAGGACGGGCGCTTCCTGTCGGTGGGCGCGCTCGAGCCGAAATTTTGGGCCGCGTTCAACGGCGCCATCGGGCGCGCCGTCGATCTGTCGGAGCTGGTCGCCGACGAGGCCGGCCAGGCGCGCGTGCGCGGCGAGATCCAGGCGATCCTGGAAACCAAGACGCGCGACGAGTGGGAGCAGATCCTGGTCGGTGACGTTTGCGTCGAGCCGGTCCTGGCCGCCGACGAGCTGGCGTCACATCCGCAGCATCGCGCGCGCGGCATGTTCTACCGCGTCGACGGCCTCCTGCAGACGCGCACACCGTTCGGTGGCGCCGAAGGTCACCGGCCGCCGCCCGCGCACGGCGGCGACGGCGCGGCCATCTTGCGCGAAGCCGGCTTCAGCGACGGCGAGCTCGAACGTCTGCGGGCGAGCGGCGCCACGAAGTAGTAAGATCGAGGTGGTGCAAGACGCCGCCGAGGATACGAACGTCGACGCGCCGGAAGCGCCGACGGTGGCCGCCAAGCACGTCGAGCGCATCAGCACGGTCACGCCCGACGTCGCGCTCCTGACCGAGGAGCTGGCGCGCATGCGCGTGTTCCTCGGCGTGTGCGCGGTGCTCGCCGGCGTGCTCATGATCTGCGCGCCGCTGCTCTCCGGTCCGCCGTGGCAGCGCTTCGGCGTGTGCGGCGCCTGCTTCGTCGTCGTGGCCGCGTCGCTGTGGTTCCGGCTCACCATCCGCGACGCCACGCAGTACACCGAGACGCGCCTGCTCGTGGTCGCGTACCTGCTCATGGTCGCGACCGGCTGCGGCGTCTACTTCGTCGGCGTCTTTTCGCCGGCGCCGATGGCGGGCACGCTCGGCATCTATTTCTTGTCGCTCGGATCGTCGCGCATCGCGGCGCTGTCGAGCTACATCATGGGCTCGCTCATGCACGGCATCCCGGCGGTGCTCATCGCCGCCGGCGTGATCGCCGATCCGGGGCTGTTCAGCGACTTCGGCGCGACGCCGCGCGACAAGCTCCTGGTCGCGCTCCTGGTGCAGGTGGTGTTCTTCTTGACCTTCGTGCTGGCGCGCCTGTCGCGTCGCGCGACGCGCGAGCTGATCGAGAAGCTGCACGCGGCGCTGGCGCAAGTGCAGAAGCGCGAGGCGCTGCTCGTCGAGGCTCACCACGAGCTCGACCGCGCGCTCGTCGCCGGACGGCCGGGGCGCTACTCGGAGCGGCAGCTGGGGCCGTTCCGCCTGGGGCCGGTGATCGGCCGCGGCGCGATGAGCGAGATCTATCGCGCCGCGCGCATCGACGACGGCCGCCCCGCCGCGGTCAAGGTGCTGCATCGCGATCTCTTGTCGTCGGAGCAGCATCGCCGCCGCTTTCAGCGCGAGGCCGAGATCATCGCCAGCTTGCGCAGCCGCCACACGGTGCGCCTGTACACCGTTGGCATGGACGCGACCGGCGACGCGCCCGCGTTCATCGCCATGGAGCTGCTCGAAGGGCACGATCTCGCCTGGGAGCTACGGCGCGAACGGCGGCTGTCGCCCGAGCGGGTGATGTCGCTCGTCGATCAAGTGGCCGACGCGCTCACCGAAGCCGCCGCCGCCGAGATCGTGCATCGCGACTTGAAGCCGCAGAACATCTTCGCCGTCACAACCAACGGGGGCGAGCCGACGGTGTGGAAGGTGCTCGACTTCGGCGTCTCCAAGCTCGAAAATTCCGGCACGCTCACGCACGGCCACGTCGTCGGCACGCCCGGCTACATGGCGCCTGAGCAGGCGCGCGGCGGCGACGTCGCCCCGTCGGCGGACGTGTTCGCGCTCGCGGTCATCGCCTATCGCGCGCTCACCGGGCGGCCCGCGTTCTCCGGGCGCGAGCTGCCGCGCGTGCTCTTCGACGTTTGCTACGTGCAGCCGATGCAGCCGTCGAAGCTGGTGCAGATGCCCGACGACGTCGAGCGCGTGCTCGCGCTCGGCATGGCCAAGGACGCGAGCGAGCGGCTGGCGACGGCGAACGAGCTCGCCGCCGGCTTGCACGCCGCGTTCGAGGGCGGGCTCGACGGCGCGTTCCGCCGGCGCGCCGATGCGCTGCTGGCGCGCGAGCCGTGGGGCGCCAAGATCACTTCGTGAAGCGGAACGCGAGCTCGTAGAAGCGGAGCTCGTCGCCGAAGCAGTCGCGCGGCCAGCGCTGCGCGGTGCGGGTCTCGGTGTCCGATTCGGCGGCGACGGTGCAACGGGTCTGCGCTTGCAGCTCGGCGCGCAGCCGCCTGCTGGCGCGCGGATCGAGCACGATCCAGCGAAACGGCTGCTTGGCGACGAGCACGCGCGGATCGCCGTTGCCGTCGCCACGCAAGACGATCGGCGGCGCCGCCCACCAGCCGTGCGCGGTCGCGTAGCTGAGCCAGCTCTCGCCGCCGGCGGGGAACCACGTCTTGTCGTGGACGAAGAGGACGTCGGTCGCCGGGCGCACGATCGGCTGCTGCCGCATCGCCGTCAGATCGGGAAAGTCGCTGATGACGAGGACGCGCGCGTCGGCGGGCAGGTCGCGATGGAGCGCGTCGAAGAGCGTCGCGGCGCGCACGTCGCGTGACACGATCTCCTGCACGTCGGGCAGCATGAAGGTGCCTCCGATCTCTTGCGGCGCGCCGAGGAAGAACGCGAGCTCGGCCACGGCGATGACGCAGCCGAGCGCCGGCCGCCGCGCGCCCAGCGCCGCCAGCACCGCCGCCGGCGCGACCAGGCCCGCGAGATAGCCGGCCTCCGCGCACAAGACGACGGCGTAGAAGACGAGCGCCGGCAGGACCATCGCCGCGCCGAGCGCGAGCGCGCGCCGATTGACAGCGCGGCGCACGACCACGAGCGGGAAGAGCGCGATCAGCGCCCACGCCAGCGTGTCGCGCAGGTTGAGCGCGACGTTGTGCGCGTTCTTCGTCGCCGACAAGAGGCTGGCCCGGCCGATCAGCTCGCCGACGAGCGCGTCGTTGGCCGCGCGATACGCGGCCCAGCCGCCGGTCAGGCGCACCGAAGGCAAAAGCCACGCGAGCGTGCCGGCCGCGGCGATCGCGGCCACGACGGCGAGCCGGCGCCACTGCCCGAAGTAGGCCCACAAGACCGCCGGCCCCGCGAGCACGAGGTAGGTCGGGCGAAACGATGCGCCGGCGGCGACGAGCAGCCCGACCAGCCAGGGCCGCCGCCGATCGGCGAGCGCCCACAACAGCGCCGCCGCCATCGCCGCCTCGGCCGCGTGCGTCTGCCCGTCGACGGCGTAATAGAGGACGATCGGATTGGCCGCGACCAGGAGCGCCGCGAGGCGGGCGCGCGTATCGTCGCCGCCGAGCGCCCGTGCCGCGCGCGCGCTCATCCAGATGGTCACGAGCGAAAAGCCGCGCGCGGTCCAGCGCGCCACGTCGACGAGCGCGAAGCCGCCGCCGCCAAGCATGGCGACGAGGCGGTGCACCCCGCGCAACAGCAACACGTAGCCGAGGTAGCCCGGCGGATGCGCCTGATGCATGCGCACGTCGAAGTGCTCGATCGCCAGCGCGAGGTTCACGTCGTCGACGTCGAGGACGAAGTGGCTCGTCAGCGCCGCGCACATCGACAGCATGAGCACCGCCACCGCTGCGAAGGCGACGGCGTCGACGACGCGGCCCGACACGCGCGCGCTCATGGTCCGAGCGTAGCCCAGCCGCCGCGCCCGGACCATTTCGCGTATGCTGGCGAAGGTGCCTGCCGTCCGCGCCTCCGGCAAAGATAGAGGGCTCGACGCTGCCCTGGCGCTCTTCGCCGGCGCCGTCGCCGCGTTGCTCCTCGGCTTTCGCTTCTTGCCGATGCTCGATCTGCCGCAGCACGCGGCGCAGCTGTCGGCGTGGGTCCACTACGACGATCCGCGCTTCGGCTTCCGCGATCAATTCGTCGTCAACTGGCGCACGCCGTACCTGACCTGCTACCTGCTTGCGCGTCCACTGGCGGCGCTCGTCGGCGTGCTCGCGGCACTGAAGCTGCTCGTCGTCGCGGCGAGCGTGGCGACGATGCTGGCGCTGCGGCAGCTCGCGCGCGCACGTGGCCACGACGAGTGGTTTTGCCTCGCCGGCGCGCCGCTGTCGCTCGGCTACAGCTTCTACGGCGGCTTCCTCGCCTTCCTCGTCGCCACGCCGCTCGCGCTCTTCGCCGTCGCCGCCGCGCTCGCGCACGCCGCCGCGCCGACGCCGCGCCGCGGCCTCGCGGTCACGCTGCTGCTCGTCGCCACGCTGGCCACGCACGCGCTCGCCTTCGCCATCGCGATCGCGCTCGTCGCCGCGATTCTGTCGCCTTCGCCGAAGCAGCTGTGGCCACTCTTGCCACCGTTGCTGTTGCCGTTGCCCTGGCTCCCCGGTTTCTGGCGCAGCGGCGCGCCCACGCTGCATCCCGAACAATGGTCCCTCGATGCCGCGCGTCTCGTCGAGCTGCCGCGGCTGCTCGTCGGATTCGGCGGCTACGCGGGCGCCGCCTCCGATGTCGAGGCCACCCTGTTCGGCATCGCGCTCCTCGTCGTCCTCGTGCTCGCGCTCGGCCGCCCGTCGCGGGCGCCCTCGTCGTGGTTGCCGTTGGCCATTGCGCTGGCCGTCTATCTGCTCCTGCCCTTCGAGCTGCGCGGCGTCGCATTTCTGTGGCCACGCTTCGCCCCGTTCGTCGTCTTCGGTCTGCTGCTCGCGCTCGAGCCGCGCCACCGGTTGCTCTCGACGGCGGCGCGACGCGCGCTCCTCGTCGCCACGCCCGCGCTGTGGCTCGCCCTGGTCGGCGCGCGCCTGCACGCGTTCTCCGAGGAGTGCGCCGGCTTCACCGACGTCATCGACGCCATGCCGCCGAACCAGCGCCTGCGTCCGCTCATCCTCGTCTCCGCGAGCGCCGCGTTTCCCGGCGTGCGCCCATTCGTGCACTTTGGCGCGTACTATCAGGCCGAGCGCGGCGGCTGGCTCGGCTTCTCGTTCGCACGCAACTACACCAGCTTCATCCGCTACCGCGATGGCGTGCGCTTCGGCATGCGCGAAGACGACGAGTGGCGCGCGGAGCGGTTCGACGCCGCGCGCGAAGCCGGCGACTACGACTTCTTCCTCGTGCGCAGCGATCGCGATGTCAGCGACCTGCTCTTCCGCGGCGCGCCTTCGCCGATCGCGCTCTTCGCGCACGCCGGCGATTGGTGGGCCTACCGTCGCCAACCTTGACCGACCCACGACGCTCCCCGACAATCGACGGATGCGCCTTCGCTACCTCGCGCACGCCAGCTTCCTCGTCGAAGCGGGCGGCGTGCGCCTGGTGACCGATCCGTGGCTCGACGGCCCCACGTATCTCGGCGCCTGGTGGCAATTCCCCGCGCCGGCCGCGCGCGCCGCCGAGCTCGGCCCCATCGACTACGTCTACCTGACGCACGAGCACGTCGATCACTTCCACGAGCCGACGCTGCGCGCGCTGCCACGCGACGTCACCATCCTCATCGGCCGCTTCATGAGCCCGCGCTTCCGCGACAAGCTGCGCGCGCTCGGCTTTGCGCGCGTGCGCGAGCTGCCGCACGGCCGCCAGGTCGCGCTCGGCGATCGGCTGCGCGCCACCAGCTACCAATATCGCGGCGACGACACCGCGCTCGTCCTCGACGACGGCGAAGCGACCCTGTTCAACCTCAACGATTGCCTCCTGCGCGGCCGCTCGCTCGCCGCGGTCCTCGAGCGCCATCCGCATCCCGATCTCCTCGCCATGTCGTTCGCCAACGCCGAGGCCTACCCGATCGTCTACGACTTCGAGGATCCGCTCGAGCGCGTCGATTGGGACGATCGCTCGCTCTTCGACGGCTTCCTCGACAAGGTGCGCCTGGTCGCGCCGCGCGCGTTCGTCCCCTTCGCCAGCATGTTCTGCTTTTTGTCCGACGAGCTCTTCGCGATCAACGAGCGCATCGTCTCGCCCGCGACGCTGCTCGCGCGCGCGCGCGCCGGCGAGGTCGCCGCCGTCGGGCTCGGAATGAACCCCGGCGATCGCTGGAGCCCCGAGCGCGGCCACGAGATCGTCGCGCCCGTCGACTGGAGTCGCAAGAACGAGATCCTGCGCCGCTACCAACAAGAGCGTGCCGCCGAGCTCGCCGCGCTCGCCGCCGCCGAGATCGTGCCCGGCGGCCGTGACGCGCTCGCCGCCGCCTTCGCCGCCTTCTTCGACGGCTTCGCCGCGCGCATCCCGGCGCCCTTGCGCAAGCGCCTCGATCTGTCGCTGCGCATCGACGTCGACGGCCCCGCCGGCGGCGTCTTCTGGCTGCGCTTCTCGCGTGGCAAGCTCGACCGCGCGCCGCCGCCCACCGACGACGCCTGGGACGCGCGCCTGGTCGTGCGCGACTGGCCGCTGTGGCGCGCCGTCACCCGCGCCGACACCTGGCAGTCGTTCGGCGTCTCGTGCCGCTTCCGCGTGACCCTGCGCCGCGGCGTCCGCGAGCGCGAAGTCCTCTTCTGGTTCCTGCTCTACCTCGACGACATGGGCTACCTGTCGCCGTGGCGCCTCGTCGGCCCGCGCGCGCTCGGCGTCGCCTGGCGCCGTCGCCGCGAGCTCGCCGAATATGCGCGCGAGCTCGCCGGCGGCCGCTTCGTCGACGAGAGCCTGCGCGGCAAGTTCAGCGCGTCGTGATGGGAAAGCTGCGCCCGACCGCGCGCAAGCCGCCGTCGTCGATGCGCTCGGCGAGCGTGTTCCACGCCAGCGTCGACACGCGCGCATCGAACCGCCCGCTCTTGACGCGGCAATAGGGCTGCCCGCCCGCGCGCAGGCACAGCGACCCATAGTCGAGCTCCTCGTCGCTGTCGTCGCTCAGGCGCAGGAGCGCGCGCTCGCCGTCCCAGCGCGCCGAGCGAACGACGAATGGCACGTCGTCGACGTCGAGATACACGAAGCGCCTATCGTCGAG
>DASXOU010000009.1:0-6924 GCA_036494045.1 Polyangia bacterium
GCGGTGATCGTCGCGGTGCCGCCGAGCGTGCCGCCGGCGGTGAACAGGCCGCTCGACACGTCGATGCTGCCGATCTCCCCACGATCGACCGTCCACGCCGGCGCCACCGACTGGCCGTTCACCGTCGCGGTGTATTGCAGCGTCGGCATCGCGCCGGGCGCGGCGGTGATCGTTTGCGCGAGCGGCGCGATCACGAGCGGGCCGGCCATATCGCCGTCGTCGCCGAGGAAGCCGGGCGATTCCATGTCGCCGCCGCCGCCGGGATTGCCGACGCCGAAGTCGAGCCCGCCGCCGTGGCCGGGGTGCGCGCTACATCCGAGGGTGCAGAGGAGGGCTGCCGGGAGCGAGAAGAAAACTCTTTTCATCGTAACTGACGTGTATGACTGAACACAATCGATCCGTCAATGTACGTAAAAACGTTAGGTGTGCGTGTCAGGCGAGGTGGTCGCGCGTGAAGTTGCGCAGACCACCATCGAGGACCTGAACGTCGTCTTCGATACGAATGCCGCCGAGAGTCGCGAGCGAATCGACGAGCGCCCAGTCGACACGCGCGGCGCCGGCGCCGTGGCGCAACGGCGCCAGCAGCATGTCGATGAAGTAGATGCCGGGCTCGACGGTGAACACTTGATCGACGGCGATCGTCGACGTGTTGCGCAGCCACGGGTTGTTGGGCTTGGGCTTGATCTCGGCGCAGCCGACGTCGTGACAGACGAGACCGAGCGAGTGGCCGAGGCCGTGCGGGAAGAACGCGCGCGTGAGCCCCGACGCCAGCGCTTCCTCGGCGGCGACCTTGGTGATTCCAACGCCGGCGAGGATCTCGCCGACCTGGCGATGCGCCTCTTCGTGCAGCGCCTCGTACGGCTTGCCGGCGACGGCGCCGGCGCACAGCCGCTTCTGCATCGCGTCGGTGCGCGCGATCAGCTCGGCGAAGGCGTCGGCGGTGGCGCCCGCACCTTTGACGTAGGTGCGCGTGACGTCGCTGCAGTAGCCGTGGCAGGCGGCGCCGGCGTCGAGCAGCAGCGACTCGGCGGCGCGCGTGCGCGCGGTCTTGCGATAGGAGATGTGGTGCAGCGTGGCCGCGTTCTCGCCGAGCGCGACGATGTTCTTGTACGGCGTCTCGGGATCGTCTTGCGCCGTCGCTGCGAGATACAAGAGATGCAGCTCGAGCTCGCTCTTGTCGCCCGCGACGAACGCGTCGCGCAGCGCGCGGTGGCCGACGGCGGCGATGCGATTGGCCTCGTCGATGGCGGCGATCTCGTAGGGCGTCTTGTGCACGCGCAGCCGATCGAGCGCCTTCATCAGCTCGGGCGGATTGGCGTCCCCGATGCCCCACGTGTTGGCGCGCCGCGTCTCCTCGCCGACGAAGGCGAGCTTGCCCGACGGGTGCAGGTGTGCGCGCGCGTCGGCGGCGTCTTCGATGACGACGATGTCGAGCTGCGTCTGCCAGAAGTCGCCGTCGGGCGCCGCCGGCTTCTCCCAGAAGTTCGGCGGCTGCGTCCAGACGAGCTTGGGCCGCTGGCCGGCGCGGATGAGCAGCGCGCAGTCGGGCTGCGCGAGCGGAATCCAATGTTGAAACTCGGGCGTCGGACGGAGCGCCCAGAACTGATCGTCGAACTCGGTGCGCGACTTGGGCAGCCCCGAGTGGATGACGACGCCGTCGTAGCCGTGCGCGGCGAGCGCGCGCGAATAGCGCCGCTCGAGCTCGCTCACGTGCGCGCGATGCAGGTTGCCCCAATCAACCGTGTGCACGCGGGAAAGCTACCACGAACTATGGTATGACGCCGTGCCGTGGCAGGTGACGCGTACGTCTTGATCATGGCGGGTGGCGGCGGGACGCGGCTGTGGCCGGCGTCGCGCAAGGCGCGCCCGAAACAGTTCCTTCCGATTCTGGACGGCGGCGCGACGCTGCTCGGCGCCACCGTCGAGCGCGTGCAGGGCATCGTGCCGGCCGAGCGCATCCTCGTGGTGACGGCGGCCGATCAAGTCGACGACGTCCACCGCACGGCGCCGTCGGTGCCGGCGGGCAACATCGTGATCGAGCCGAAGGCGCGCAACACCGCGCCCTGCATCGGGCTCGGCGCGCTCGAGATCCTGCGGCGCGATCCGGCGGCCGTGATGGCGGTATTGCCGTCCGATCAATGGATCCGCGACGCCGAAGGATTTCGCGCCGCGGTGACGCGCGCGCTCGACGTCGCGCGCTCGGGCGCCATCGTCACCATCGGCATCGTGCCGACGCATCCCGAGACCGGCTTCGGCTACCTCGAGCTCGGCGACGCGTCCGAGCAGGAGGCGCGCGTCGTCGATCGCTTCGTCGAGAAGCCGGATCTGCCGACGGCTCAGAAGTACGTTAGCGGCAAGCGGCACTTGTGGAACTCGGGGATGTTCTTCTTCGCCGCCAAGCGGCTCCTCGAGGCGGTGCGGCGGCACATGCCCGAGCTCGGCGACATCCTGCACGCGCTCGAGCGCGCGCCCGAGCGCGCCGGCGAGCTCTATCCGCAAGCGCCGTCGGTGTCGATCGACTACGGCGTGATGGAGAAGCTGCCGCGCGGCGAGGTCTTCTGCGTGCCCGGCGACTTTGGCTGGAGCGACGTCGGCTCGTGGAGCGCGCTCGGCGAGCTGCGGCCGCACGACCAAGACGGCAATACCTTGGCCACTGAAAACAGCGTGACAATAGACGCGCGCGGAAACATTTTGTACGGCGCAGGCAAGCGCGTCATCGCCGCCGTCGGCGTCGAGGATCTCGTGATCGTTTCCACCGACGACGCCGTGCTCGTGATGCCGAAGTCGCGCGCACAAGACGTGCGCGAGGTCGTCAAAGCCCTAGAATCGACGAACCGCAAGGAGTTCCTCTAATGAACCCACGCGTCTTCCGTGAATATGACATCCGCGGCAACGCCGACCGCGATCTCGACGACGGCTTCGCCAACGATCTCGGCAAGGCCATCGGCACCCACTTGAAGCGCGCCGGCGCGCAGAAGATCACGCTCGGCCGCGACTGCCGCGTGCACTCGCCCAGGCTGCACAAGGCGCTGCGCTCGGGGATCATGTCGACGGGCGTGCACCTCATCGACGTCGGCGTGGTGGCGACGCCGGTGCTCTACTTCTCCGTGTTCCACTTCGACGCCGACGGCGGCGTGCAGATCACCGGCTCGCACAATCCGCCCGAGGACAACGGCTTCAAGATCCTGCGCGGCAAGTCGACCATCCACGGCGCCGAGATCCAGCAGCTGCGCGCGCTCGTGGAGAAGCGCGACTTCGAGACCGGCCTCGGCGTGGTCAGCGAGAAGGACATCGAAGCGGCCTACATCGACATGGCGGCGTCGAAGATCAAGCTCGGGCCGCGCAAGTTCAAGGTCGTGGTCGACGCGGGCAACGGCGTGGGCGGGACCTGCGTGCCGCTCTTGCAGCAGCTCGGCTTCGACGTGACGCCGCTGTTCATCGAGCCCGACGGACACTTCCCCAATCACCACCCCGACCCGACGGTGGAGGCGAACGTCGCCGCGCTCAAGGCCAAGGTGGCCGAGGTCGGCGCCGAGGTCGGCATCGCGCTCGACGGCGACGCCGATCGGCTCGGCGTCGTCGACGCCAAGGGGCGGATCGTGTGGGGCGATCAGCTCATGATCTTGTTCGCGCGATCGATCTTGAAGGAAGTGCCGGGCGCGACCTTCGTCAGCGAAGTGAAGTGCAGCAAAGCGCTGTACGACGAGATCGCCAAAGCGGGCGGCAAGGCGATCATGTGGAAGGTGGGCCACTCGCTCATCAAAGAGAAGATGAAAGAGGAGAAGGCGGTGCTCGCCGGCGAGATGTCCGGGCACATCTTCTTCGCGCATCGTTATTACGGCTACGACGACGCCATCTACTCGGCGGCACGTCTTTGCGAATTGTTGACCAAAGACGAGAAGCCGCTCGCCGATCACGTCGACGGGCTGCCCAAGCTGTTCAACACGCCCGAGATCCGCTACGAGCTGCCCGACGAGATCAAGTTCGACGTGGTCCGGCGCGTGGTCGAGCACTTCAAGGCGTCGGCCGAAAAAGAGGGGCACACCGTCGTCGACGTGGACGGCGCGCGCGTCACGTGGAAGGACGGCTGGGCGCTGGTGCGCGCGTCGAACACCCAGCCGGCGCTGGTGCTGCGTTTCGAAGCGGAGACCGAGCCGCGCCTCGGCGAGATCCGCAAGAAGGTCGAAGCGGCCCTCAAGAAGATGGAAGGCGAGGCGAAGAAGGCCGCCCAGTAATGCGCGCCGTCGGCGTCGATCTCGGGGCGACCAACGCGCGGGCGGCGTTGATTGACGTCGAGGCGGGGAAGATCCTCGCCGAGACCAAGCATCCGTGGCCAGAAAGCGAAGCGGCACGCGCGCCCGAGACGGTCGCCACGATCGTCGGCGCGGCCGTGCGCGAAGTGGATCCGAAAGAGGAGCGCGTCGGCGTCGGCGTCGGCTTCGCCGGGATGTTGCGCGGCTGGTCGGGCGTGGTCGTGATCGCGCCGAACTTCGGCTGGCGCGAGGTCGACTTCCGTAAGATGGTGCGCGCGCAAGTGGGCGAGCGCTGCGAGCTGTACAACGATCTGAACGCGATCGCCTACGGCGAAGCGACCTACGGCGGCGCGCGCGGCGTGCGCGACGTCGTCTGCATCTACGTCGGCACCGGCGTCGGCGGCGGGCTCGTGGTCAACGGCCAGCTCTACGCCGGCGCCACGCACCTGGGCGGCGAGATCGGCCACACCAAGGTCGTGCCCGGCGGACGCTTGTGCGGCTGCGGCATGCGCGGCTGTCTCGAGGCGTACACCTCGGGGCGCAACATCCAGAAGCGCGCGCAGGAAGAATTGCGCGGCGGCGAGCGCTCGCTCGCGACCGAGCTCGCCGGCGGCGTCGACAACGTGCACGCCGGCTTCCTCGACGAGGCGGCGCGGCGCGGCGACGTCTACGCCGGGCGGCTGTGGGAAGAAGTGTCGACGCTGCTCGGCATGGCGCTGGCGAACGCGGTGACGCTGTTGAACCCGTCGCGGCTGGTGATGGGCGGCGGCGTGTGGCAGGGCGCGCCCGAGCTCCGGCGGCGCACGATCGCGCGGCTCTTCGATCTGGTGAACCAGCCGTCGCGCGAAGGGTTCGAGGTCGTCGACACCGCGCTCGGCGACGCGGCCGGCATGCTCGGCGCCGCGGCGCTCATCGCCAAAGGAGATGCGAAATGAAGAAGCTCGAGCTCTTCTTCGATCTGTCGTCGCCCTATTCCTATCTCGCGACGACGCAGGTCACGGCGATCGCGGCGCGCCACGGCGCCGAGCTCGCGTGGCGGCCGATGGTGCTCGGCGCCGTGTTCAAGGCGGTCGGCAACGACATGCCGGCGCGCGTGCCGCACAAGGCGCGCTGGATGGGCAAAGATTTGCAGCGCTGGGCCGATCAGTACGGCGTGCCGTGGCGCTTCAGCTCGCACTTTCCGGTCAACGCGATCAAGGCGATGCGCCTCGTCCTCGTCGACGACGCCAAGGCCGGCGCGGTGGCGCTGGCGGCGTTCGCCGCGATGTGGGCCGAGGATCGCGACATCACCACGGCCGAGGAGCTCGGGCGCATCGCCGAGCGCGGCGGCCTCGAGCCGGCGGCGGCGCTGGCGGCGATCGAGACGCCGGCCGTGAAGGATCGGCTGCGCGCCAACACCGACGAGGCGATCGCGCGCGGCGCGTTCGGCGCGCCGACGATGTTCGTGGGCGACGAGATGCACTGGGGCAACGATCGCCTGCACTTCGTCGAAGCGGCGCTACGACGGTAGCAGCATCGCCAGCAGATCGCGGCCGAAGAAGAGGTAGAACAGCGCCGCGGCGACGAGGTAGGGGCCGAACGGAATTTCGACGCCGACGATCTTGCGCCGGCGCGCGACCAGGATCGGCACCACCGCGACGAGCCCGAAAAAGGGCGAGACGAAGAAGGTGAAGAGGGCGGCGCGCCAGCCGAGCAGCGCGCCGACGAGCGCGAGCAGCTTGGCGTCGCCGTAGCCCATGCCTTCGCGCTTGAGGATGAGATAGGCCAGCTCGGCGACGACGGCGACGATGCCGTAGCCGGCGGCGGCGCCGATGACCAGATCGAGCGGCGCCACGTCGCGGAGCAGCACGCCGGCGACGAAGAACGCGGGGATCGCGGGATAGGTGATCGCGTCGGGGATGATCTTGTGATCGAGGTCGACGCCGGCGATGACCACGAGCGTGCCGACGAACGCGAAGTAGACGAGAAAGTGCGCGGCCAGCCCCGACGCGGGCGCCCCCTCGGCGGCCGGCCCGGCGACGAAGCGCGCGTAGACCGCGAGCGCGAGCAGCGTCGACATGAGCTCGACGAACGGATAGCGCCACGAGATCGGCAGCCGGCAGTGACGGCATTTCCCGGCCAAAAGCATCCAACCAATGACGGGGAGGTTGTCGCGCCACTTGATGGGCGTAGAGCAGCGCGGACAGCGCGACGCCGGACGCACCACCGACTCGTACAGCCCGAGCCGATGGATGGCGACGTTGAAGAAGCTGCCCCACAACGCACCGAGCACGCCCGCGACGATCCAGCCCCACGGCGGCAGGACGATCAGCGACAACGGCGTGGCAGCCTCGGTCACGACGAGCAAGGATACCAAAGCGTGCTAGCGTTACCAGGAATGCGTTGGGCCTCGTCGGCGTTGCTCCTCTTGTGTGCCTGCGGCCATCACGGCGACGAGAACCTCGGCTTGTCGAGCGGCAAGGGGACGACCATCGACGTGGCGCGGCTGACGCAACCGGGTGAGCTCGAGCGCGCGCTGTCGCTGTCGGGGCACGCGCTCGACGGGCTGCTGGGCGCGCATCACATGCAGGCGTCGCAGTCGCTCAAGCTCGAGCTCGGCGATCGGCAGTCGGTGACGCTCGACGAGACCTTCGACGTGCAGGCGGACGGCCGCGGCGGCGTGCAGCTCGTG
>DASXOU010000010.1:0-13484 GCA_036494045.1 Polyangia bacterium
CGGCGTAGGGCAGCTTCGGGTCGATGCCTGCCATCGGCGCCGCCTGGCCGCGCGGCCCCTCGCCCGCCACCGGCAGCGCGTCCTGGAAGACGAGGCAGCGCTCGAGGTAGTTGCGCAGCTCGCGCACGTTGCCCGGCCACGCCGAGTGCCCGAGCGCGGCGAAGAACTCGGGCGTGCGCAGCGCCGCCGAGTTGTTCTCCTCGGCCCCGAGCGCCCGCAAGATCTGCTCGACCGTGATCGGAATGTCCTCCGGCCGCTCGCGCAGCGGCGGAATCGTCACCTTCACGACCGCCAGCCGAAAGTAGAGATCGCTGCGAAACCGGCCGGCGTTGACCTCGGCGCGCAGGTCGCGATTGGTCGCCGCCACCACGCGCACGTCGGTCTTCGACATCGCGTTGGCGCCGACGCGCCGATACTCCTTCGACTCGAGCACGCGCAAGAGCTTGGGCTGAAGGTCCTGCGCCAGCTCGCCGATCTCGTCGAGAAAGATGGTCCCGCCCGACGCTTCTTCGAATGCGCCCACGCGCCGCGCGACCGCGCCGGTAAACGAGCCCTTTTCGTGCCCGAAGAGCTCCGACTCGAGCAGGTTGGGCGGAATCGCTCCGCAGTCGACGACGAGAAACGGCCCGTTGGCGCGCGTCGACGCGCGATGGATCGCCTCCGCCGCCACGCCCTTGCCCGTCCCGGTCTCGCCTTCGACGAGCACGGTCACGTCCGACTGCGCGGCGCGCTCGAGCAGCGCGAACGACGTGCGCATCGCCACCGACGCGCCCACCAGCTTGCCGAAGGCATTTCCCGTCGACACCGGCAGCCGATTCGACTCCGCGGAAAACTCGAAGCGCAGCCCGACGCGCCCGATCTTGACGAGCGAGCCCGCGCGCAGAAACGCGTCCGACACGCGCACGCCGTCGACGACGGAGCCGTTGCGGCTATCGAGATCGCGCACGTGCGCGCCGTCGTCGGCGATGCGCACCTCGCAATGAAAGCGCGACACCGTCGCGTCTTCGACGACCAGATCGTTCGAGGGATGAAACCCGATCGAGCAGCGGTCCGACGATGACTCCCAGACCGCGCCCGCCTTCGGCCCTTCGACGACCGTCAGGCGAAAACGGCGAACCGCGCCGGGCGGCACCGAGCTCGACCCGTCGAGCGAGAGGGTTTGCTGAGGATCACTCACGACGTGTGCTTTCGCATGTATCATCCCGCCCCAAATGCGACAAGTCGTGATCACGAAGGCCGGACCACCGAGCGTCTTGCAAGTCCAGGAGTCGGCCGATCCCGAGGCCGCGACCGGGCAGGTCCGCGTGCGCGTCAAAGCCGCCGGCATCAACTTCGCCGATCTCATGGCGCGCCTCGGGCTCTACCCCGACGCGCCCAAGCTCCCCTGCGTCGTCGGTTGCGAAGTGTCGGGCGTCGTCGATCAAGTGGGCCCGAGCACCGTCGGCTTCTCGGTCGGCGATCGCGTCTTCGGCATGCCCCACTTCGGCGGCTATAGCGACACCGTCGTCATGCCTGCTGCGCAAGTTTTTCGGATGCCGGACAAAATGTCCTTCGAAGAGGCTGCGGCCCTGCCGGTCGTGTATCTGACGGCACATCACATGCTGCTCTACACGGGCGCGCTGCGGCCGGGCATGAAGGTGCTGCTGCATTCTGCCGCCGGCGGCGTCGGCCTGGCGGCGATCGATCTCTTGCAGGTGCACGGCTGCGAAATCATCGGCACCGCCTCGCCCGGCAAGCACGCATTTCTGCGCGAGCGCGGCGTCCAGCACTGCGTCGACTCGAGCGGCGACGTGACTGCGGCGGTGCGCGCGCTCGGCTTCGGCGGCAAGCTCGACGTCGTGTGCAACGCCGTCGGCGGCAAGAGCTGGAAGGACGACTATGCGCTCCTCGGGCCGTGCGGCCGTCTCATCATCTTCGGCAGCTCGACGGTGGCGCCGGGCGCGCGCCGCAGCTTGTTCGCGATCCTGAAGTTCCTCTTCAGCTATCCGTGGTGGGGACCGCTCGGCCTCATGAACGAGAACAAGACGGTGACGGGCGTGAACATGGGCCACCTGTTCGATCGTCTCGATATCCTGCGCCCGCAATTCGAGTCGCTCGTGCGCATGTATGAAGCGGGACAGATTCACCCATTCGTCGATAAGACCTTCGCGTTCTCCGACGCGCCGGCCGCGCATCAATATCTTCACGATCGCAAAGCGCGCGGAAAGCTCCTGCTGGTCCCGTAATCGCGTGACGCTCTTATCATTAATATGGTGGAATTCTGCGCTTCGAACCGCGAGATGGTGAAAAGCTGACACTCGACGATGGCCCGACCATGTGTTTATCGACGGGCACCTCTATTGCACTGTCGGCGCCTGGAATTATTGACAACGCACCGCTACGAGGGATAGCGTCTCGGGTCAAAGTATCCGCGTCGCGACTATTTGGACTAACACTATGAAAGCGAGCATATGAGAGTCAGCGTCGCGGTTCCCGCATACAACGAAGAGCGCAACATCGGGCTCCTCATCGATTCGTTGCGCGCGCAAAAAACCCGTCGCGCCGAAATCGTCGAGATCGTCGTCGTCGCCTCCGGCTGCACCGACGGGACGGCCGACATCGTCCGCGAGCGCCAGAAGCGCCGCGGCACGCCGGTCCGCCTCATCGTCGAGCCGACCCGCCGCGGGAAGGTCGCGGCCATCAACACGTATCTCGCGCACACCGACCGCGCCCACGCGGTCGACGCCATCTGCTTGTCCTCGGCGGATCTCCTCGTCGCGCCCGACGCGCTCGAGCGGCTGGTCCAGTGCCTGCTCATCAACCACGACATCGGCATGTGCGGCGCGCGGCCGATCCCGACCAACGGCCACGGCACCTTCCCCGGCGAGGCGACGCGCTTTTTGTGGCACATGCACCATCGCGTCGCGCTCGAGGCGCCCAAGCTCGGCGAGCTGGTCATGCTGCGCTCGGGCATCGTCCACGGCCTGCCGCCCGAGAGCTGCGTCGACGAAGCGACGCTCGAAGGGCTCATCGTCGCCGCCGGCTATCGCCTGGCCTACGTGCCCGAAGCGGTCGTGCATAACCACGGGCCCGAGACCGTGCGCGACTTCGTGCGCCAGCGCCGCCGCATCGCCGCCGGCCACTACTGGCTGCGCGACGTCTGCGGCTACGCCGTCTCGACGATGGACGTCTCGCGCATCGCGCGCCTGACGCTCTCGGAGATCTCCTTGCGCACGCCGTCGCGCACCGCCTACGCGCTCGGCACCATCGGCGTCGAGGTCATCTCGCGTGCGCTCGGCTATCTCGACTTCCGCACCGGCAAGAACCACCACATCTGGAAGATCTCGGAGACCACGAAGTCGGTGATCACCGAGGAGCTGCGCTCCGAATACGACATCGACGCCGCAGCACACGAAGTGGTTCCGGAGCGGCAGGTCGCCAACACCTAGCAGCGTCGTCCCCAAGCAACAACCGATGCGCGCATTACCGGATCTCTGGGTTCACCGACGGCCGAACGGCCCCAGCTGGGGACCGCTCGACGGGGAAACCGCCGCGGCCAAGGGCACGAGCGCGCGTGCGCGGCGGACGACATTCGGCCATGTGCTTGGAGTGCTCACGCGCAACGAGTTTCGCGCGCGCTATCGCTCGCAGGCGCTCGGCATCTTGTGGTCGCTGCTCAACCCGCTGGTGCAGACGGCCATCCTGACGGTCATCTTCTCGCACGTCGCCGCGTTCAAGTCGGCGATTCCGAATTACCCCGTGTACCTGCTCATGGGCGTCGTCGTGTGGCAGTGGTTCTCGACCGGGATCAACATGGCCACGCAGTCGTTCATCGCGCAGGCCGACATCGTCAAGCGCACGGTGTTCGCGCGGCAGATCGTTCCTCTGGCCACGGCGCTCAGCTACGGCATCAACTTCGCGATGGAGTCGCTGCTCGTGCTCGCCCTCGTGATCGTGTGGCCGCACGCGTTCAAGCTGTCGCCGGCGCTGGCGCTGGTTCCCGTGATCCTCGTGATCCTGGGAGCGCTCATCATCGGCGTCGTCCTGGCCACGAGCGTGCTCAACGTCGTTTATCGCGACGTCGCGTTCCTCGTGTCGACGGCGCTGACGCTGCTCTATTGGCTGGCGCCCATCATCTATCCGGTCACCTTCGTCGACGACGGCGCCATTCCGCACGTCTACAAGGTGCTCTATCACCTGAACCCGATCACCTCGGTCCTCGTGGCGCTGCGCGGCTGCCTGATGGATGGCGCGCCGCCATCGGCGCTGACCTGGATCGGCATGCTCGGGCCGACGGCGCTGATGCTCGCGATCGGCTGGGCGGTTTTCCGCCACTACGAGCGCATGGTGCTGGATTATGTTTAACCGCGCCATGCCGCCCGTCGAACCAGAGCCCGAGGCCCGCCCGGCCACGGGCGAGCTCATCGTGCGGCTCACCGACGTCGGCAAGATGTTCCGCCGCTTCGAGCAGAAGCCGTTCCTCTTGCGCAACATCCTCAAGTTCCTCACGCGCCGCACCGAGCGGCCGCGCGACTTCTGGCCCATCCGGCACGTGAGCTTCGAGATCCGGCGCGGCGAGATGATCGGCGTCGTCGGGCAGAACGGCTCCGGCAAGTCGACGCTCTTGCGCCTGATCGCCGGCGCTGCCTATCCGACCGAAGGGCACATCGCGGTGCGCGGCCGTGTTGCGCCGCTGCTCGCGCTCGGCGCCGGATTTCAGCCCGACATGACCGGCCGCGAGTGCGTCGAGATCAACGGCACCGCGCTCGGGCTCGATCGCCGCGAGATCGCCGAGCGGCTCGACGACATCGTCAAGTTCGCCGAGCTCCCCGACTTCATCGACACGCCGGTGCGCTATTACTCGTCGGGCATGCTGGCGCGCCTCGGCTTCTCGATCGCTGTGCATACCGACCCGGACCTGCTGCTCGTCGACGAAGTCCTCGCCGTCGGCGACCACGCGTTCCAAGAAAAGTGCATCGCGCGCATCGAAGCCATGCGCGACGACGGCGTAACCATCTTCTTCGTCTCGCACGACGCCGCCATCATGCGCCGCCTGTGCAGCCGCGTCTTGTGGCTCAAGGAAGGGCAGCTCGCGCGCGACGGCGCCGCGACCGACGTGCTCGCCGCCTACGAGGCCGGCTGATGCTGACGCCCGCCGACGCCGTTCGCCTGTTCGCGATCTATTTTCCCCAGCTGCACGCGATCCCGGAGAACGATCGCTGGTGGGGCCCCGGCTTCACCGACTGGGACAACGTCAAGCGCGCGCGGCCGCTGTTCACCGATCATTATCAGCCGCGTATTCCCAAAGGGCGCAGCTACTACGATCAAGCCGATCCGCGCGTCATTCGCCGCCAGGTCGACCTGGCGCGCGAATACGGGATATCGGGGTTCTGCCATTATCATTATTGGTTCGAAGGAAAACAGCTCCTCGAGAAACCGACAAACCTGTTTCTCGAAATGAAGGATCTCGACTTATCGTTTTGCCTTTCGTGGGCGAACGAGACCTGGTCCCGTCGCTGGGACGGCCAAGAGCACCATATCCTGCAGCTACAAACGCATACCCCTTCGAAAGCGGCGTGGGGCGCGCACTTCGATTATCTGATTCGCGCGTGGACCGATCGGCGCGCGCTGCGAATCGACGATCGCCCGGTATTCATGATCTATCGCCCCGACAAGGTCGAGCGCGTCGGCGAGATGTTCGACTACTGGCAGAGCCGCGCGCGCGAGCACGGGCTCGACGGGCTCTACTTCATCGCCGTGCAACAATACGCGCCGCTGCCGTACGAGATCGTGCGCCACTTCGACGCCATCTTCCGCTTTCAGCCGGCGGTGGCGCGCGGCTCGCTCTCCGAGAGCGCACCGCCGTTCTACAAGCGCCACTTTCCGCGGCTGCGCGCGGCCATTCCGCGGCCGCTCGCGATCCGCTTGCAGTCGCTGATCGACTCGCTGAGCCCGACGACGCGGCTCGACTACGACGAGGTGTGGCAGCGGATCATCGACGCGCCGGTCGATCGCGCGATCACCACGTTCGAAGGCGCGTACGTCGACTGGGACAATACGCCGCGCTACGGCAAGCGCGCGACGATCTACGAGGGCGCGCGCCCCGAGCGCTTCCAATACTGGCTCGAGCGGCTCATCGACAAAGTGCGCACGCACAACGGCGCGGACGAGCGCATCGTGTTCATCAACGCCTGGAACGAATGGGCCGAAGGCGCCTACCTCGAGCCCGACGAACGCTACGCCGACCGTTATCTCCAGGCCGTCCGCGCCGTCGCCACGCAGCAGAGCGGCCGCGGCCTGCGCGCCGTTCGGCCCTGAGCGGTCAGGCGCGCTTCTTCAGCACCGCCACCGATTGGCCGAACGCCTGCGCGCCGGCGGCGCCGATGAAGGCTTCGTCACCGCGGCGAATGAGCTCGATCTCGACGTCGAGCTTCTTGGCCCAGGCTTCGACGAGATCGCGGCTCATGAACTGATTGAGCGGCTCGATCCGATCGCTCGACATGAGCGCGAGGTTGTATTCGAGGATCTCCCAATGCGTGGGCACGCTGAACTCGAGGAACGAGAAGACGATGCGGCCGCCGCTGCGCGCAACACGGATGGCGTCGCGCAGATAGACGTACGACTCCTCGTGCCGGAGGTGCGTGAAGACGGAAAAGAAGCAGATGAAATCGGCGCGACCGTCGGCCTCCGGAATGCGCAGCCCGTCGGCGACCTCGAAGCGCCAGGATGGTCGCGCCACGATGCGCTCGGCGTAGCGGACGAGATCGGGAACGACGTCGATCCCGAGATAATCGCCCTTGAACGCGAGACTGAGCGGCTTCGCCAGCCGGCCCGAGCCGCAGCCCACGTCGACGACGTACTGACCGTCCGCGAGACCGAGCTGCTGCAAGAGGGCGAGCTCGAGCGCGCCGACCTCGGCGAAGGCGCCGCCGACGGCGCGGCTCATCGCCTCGTCCTCGCTCATCGTCTTCTTGAGATCCGTGACGAGCCGTTGATAGGTGAGCCGAAAGTCGCCCTTGGTGACTTCGTCGAGCTGGCGCTTGAGATTCTGGATCCGATTGACCATCTCGTCGTACGTGCGGTCGCGGAGCACGTAGATCGGTCCCAGCTTCATGGGCGCACTGAAGCACGAAAACGCGAAGCTGCGAAAGCCATTTCCTTGCCTTCGCCGACGGCGAAGCGTCAGAACGGCAGGAGCGCGCGCAGCGCCTGTTTCGCCCAACGGCCGCCGGTCTCATGGTGCGCCCAGGCCGCTTCGGCGAGATAGCGCACGCCGAGCAGGAGGTCGCCGTCGGCGACGAGCTCACTGCCGAGACGGCCGAGCTCCTCGGAGAGCTGAAAGCGGTTCTCGTCGGCGAGCGCCGATCCGGTCGCGGCAGGATCGAGCGCGCGCCGAATCTTCGCCTGCTGCAGCCGCATTTCCAGCCGGTTCTGGCTCATGCTGCGCCGGTGCACGCGCACCAGCGCCCGTGTGTCGGCGGCGTCGTGATACTCGAGCCAAACGCCGGCGAGCGCGCAGCGCAGCCAGTAGTCCCAATCTTCGAGGCTGGTGAGGGTCTCGTCGAACGGGCCGACGCGATCGAACACGGCGCGGCGCGCCAGCGGCGAATTGACGACCATGATGTTCGCGCGCAAGAGCGTGCGCAAAAGGCGCTCACCATCGCCGGAGATGCGCGGCATCCAGTCGACGTCGGCGAACAGACCGCGCCGCTTTGCGCCGCTGTCGGAGTCGAAATAGCGGACGCCACCGTAGACGATACCTACGTCGGGACGCCGCGAAAGGAAGTCGACCTGCGTCTCGAGCTTGTGGCGCTCGATGGCGTCATCAGCGTCGAGGAGCTGCACGTAGACGCCGCGCGCCACTCGCAGCCCGGAATTGCGCGCCGCCGAGAGCCCGCCGTTGCAGCGACGGAGATAGCGGATGCGCGGATCGGCGTGGGCGGCGGCGAGCGCCACCTGCCAGGTGTCATCGGTCGATCCATCGTCGACGACGATGCACTCCCATTGCTCGTGCGTCTGCGCCTGAACGCTCGCCAAGGTCTCGGCGAGAAAACGGCCGTAGTTGAACGCCGGCACGATCACGCTCACCAGCGGCCGCGGCGGCGTCATGCGCGGCCGAAGCGACGGCGCAGATAATCGGCGCCGTGCCTGATCGGATCTTCGAGCAGCCACTCGATTCGCTGCCGTGCGCGCGCGAGCTCCGCGCGACGAGCCTGTTGGACGCGATACAGCGCCGTTCGCCACAGCGGCGCCCACGACGGCTCGCTCCGCAGCCAGCGCAGCGACCAGGCCGCCGCCTCCTCGCCGCGTCCCGCCCGATCGAGCCCATCGACGAGCTGCTCATAGCGACGCGCCAACTCGCTTGCCGCCACGCTGGGCGCGAGCAGCGTCGAGTGGCGAAACTGCTCGAGCACGGAGAGCTCGGCCTTGCCCATGACGATGAGATCTCGTGACGCTTGCTCGGAATGCAGCCGATAGCGCACGAGGCGATCGGACATGCCGACGAAGCGCACGCCGGCGGCGGCCAGCCGCAGCCACAGCTCCCAGTCGTCGCAGTTCTGCACCGCGGGATCTTCGTCGAGCATGCCGACGCGCTCGATGTCCGCTTTGCACACCAGCGTCGAGAGCACCGGGATGCGATTCTCCGCGAACAGCAGGCGAAACATGTCCGCGCCGTCCCAGCTGCCGGCGAGCGTCTTGAACGTCGTGCGCTCGTCGGTCACGTCGCTGTCGTAGAAGAGGAAGCCGTCGCTGAAGACGACGCCGGCGGTGGGCTCGGCGGCGCGCGCGGCGAGCTGGCGCTCGAGCTTTTCCGGTACCCACAGATCGTCCTGATCGCAGAAGGCGACCAGCGGCGCACGCGCGAGGCGGATCCCGTGGTTGCGCGCGCGCCCCTGGCGGCCGTTCGGTTGGAAGGCGTAGACCACGCGCTCGTCGGCGCGCTGCACGGCGTTGACGATCTCCCAGGTGCCGTCGATGGAGCCGTCGTCGATGACTACGAGCTCGAGCGCCGAATGCGTTTGCGCCAACACCGAGCGCATCGACTCGGCGATGTAGCGCTCGCCGTTGTAGGCGGCCATGATGACGCTGACCTCGGGCGCGACCACGCTGCTACGACCTCTTGCGTAGCCGATTCACGAGAGCATGCAGCGGGCGAGCGACGCGAAAGGTGAGCGAGCCGTTGAGCTGCGCCACCGTCGTGCGCGCCGCGCGCAGCTGCCCCTGCAGCTCCTTGATCTCGGCGCTGAGCGTGCGAATGTGCGCGCGCATGTCGTCGTTGAGCCGCTGCAGCTCGGCGGCGCGCCCGGGGATCTTGTCGAGCCCCTGCAATCGGCGAATCACGAGGTGCGCATCGGGCGACGCCGGCCACGCCAGATCGATCTCCAGCGCGCCGCCGCCGCCGAGAGGCACCAGCTCCTCGGAGTCGATCGGCAGCTCGAACCACGGATCGTCGCCGGTGCACACCGCGAGGAGGCTGCCGTCGTCCTCATCGCGCTCGAAATGGAGCTCGTTGGTCTTCAGCTTGCCGGGGGCAGGCTCGGCGTCCCACTGCCAGATGCGCTCGCCGGCCGCGTCGAAGAGGGACATGCCGTAGAGGCGCAGGTAGCCGGGACGATTCGACGGATCGAGGCGCAGCGCCGCTGGTGGGCGGGCCGCCGCCGGGATCGCGAAGCGCATCAGCTGGCGATCGGCGCCCATCGCGCCGTGGAGGGTCGCCGCGCGCGAGGCGTCGAACGGCTCGTCGGCGGCGCGCCAATGCAGCTGCGCCAGGAAGCTGAACGTGACCGCGTCGACGCGCGCCCGCACCGGCTCCGTCGCCGCGGCGGCGATCGGAACCGCCTCGACGAGGAACTGGTAGGTCAAAGCATCCGGAGCGGCGAGGATCGTGCGCAACACCGACGACGGCAACCGCTCGAGATGATCGCGGGCAAACTCCGATTGATCGATCGGCATCGTCACCGCGTCGAGGTACGTGGCGGTCAGCGCGCAGTGCGCGAGGAACTGCTCGAGCGAAGCGCGCGTGAAGAAGCGGAGATGCGTGTCGTCCAGCAGGCCGTCGACCCGATACTCGAACTGCCCGCCGATGAGCGCGCCGACGACACCGGCATACGCGACGTTCGGGATCGAGAGCAGGATCCGCCCCGACGGGCCCAGCAGCGATGGCAGCTGCTCGGCGATCTTTTCCGGCGCGCGCAGATGTTCGAGCACGTCGGCGCAGACGATGTAGTCGTAGCGCTCGCCGCCGAAGTGCGCCTCGAGCGACACCGTCTCGAGATCGCCGACCACGACCTTACGATAGTGCGGGCGCGCCAGCGCCGCGGCCTCGGGATTGCCCTCGAAGCCGTCGACGATGCAGCGCTTGGCCGTCGTGAGCTGCGCGCCGAGCGCGCCCGGGCCGCAGCCAAGATCGAGCACGCGCGTCTCGGGCGCGATGCGTTGGGCGATCTTGCTGAGCGAATCGCGCCCGTCGCGTTGGACCTCGCGGGCGTAGATCTTCTTCGACGCCGGCTCCATCGTTCGTGGACGCTACGCTACGCCTGCTTCGGCCGCAAGCGGCGCGCCAGCGAGACGGTGGGGCCGAGCAGCGGCGCCAGCGTCTTGTGCAAGAGGAGCCCCATGCCGAGGCGAAATTCGGCGCCGTCGGTGGTGTCCCCGCGCCGCGAGACGTCGTAGTGGCGCGCGATCATCAGCTCGGCGGCGCGCGCAAGATGGTCGTCGAACAGCGCGAGCGAGCGACGCGTCTCGGGAAGTGCCGTCGGACAGCGCAGCTCCAGCGTCGCGGCCATGAGCTGGACGCGACGATACTCGTTATGGTACGCGGCCAGCATCGCCCACATGTTGCGCGCGATCCGCGACGGCAGCACGACCATCTCCGCGGCGTCGCGCAGATGGCGCCAGAGCGCACCGGCGACGGAGAGTGGACCAAAGGCCGAGTGGCCGATGACGTTGGCGCCGTGTTGCGTGTAGTCGTAGAGCGGGCGATCGACGTATTCGAGGCCGCCGGCGACGAAGGCGGCGCAGGCGAGCCAGTGATCGTGGAAGGTCGGGCCCTGCTCGGGCGGAAACGGCAGCGCCGTCTCGAGCAGCGCGCCGCGAAACACGGACGCCGCGCCGGTGACCGTGTTGGCGAACAGCAACGTGTCGAGGTTCGTGAAGTTGTTGCGGCGCGAGGTCCAATAGGTCGGCGCGACGACGGCGCCGTCGGCGCGAACGATGCGCATGTCGCTGTAGACGAGCTGCGCGCGCGGATTGGCGTCGAGGCGCTCGATGCAGGCGGCGAGCTTGTCGGGATACCAGAGATCGTCTTGATCGGAGAGCGCCACGTACGGCGTCGAGGAAGGCACGAGCGCGAGCGCGGCTTCGAAGTTGCGATAGAAGCCGCGGTTGTGCTCGGCGCGGAAGACGCGGAAGCGCTCGTCGCCGCGCGCGAGATCTTCGATCGCGGCCCAGCGCTCGAGGCGCGAGCCGTCGTCGTGGATGAGGCAGGTGAAGTCGCGGCGCGTCTGCGCGCGGATCGAGTCGAGCTGGCGCGCGAGCAGCTGCGGATCGGGATTGTACGTGGCGAGGCAGATGGCGATCGGCGTGTCGATGCGTTCGGGGCGGCGCGCGTGCTCGATGAACACGATCGGCTGATCGACGAGCACGGTCTCGCCGCCGCGATGCTGCGCGACGACACGCAAGCGAACGCGCGTTTCGACGCGAGATCGATCGATGCGCACCGGCAAAAACACGCCGCGCGGCGTGCGGCCGAAACGCGCGGGCAGCTCGAAGCGGATCTGGCCGCGCGCGTCGAACTGCTGGCGCTCGCCGTCGAGCTCGACGACCCACGCGCGCGGACTGCGCGACCACGACGGCGCGATCGAGCCGCGCACCAAGAGGATCGCGCCGCGGCCGACTTCGAACGTGCCCGGGATCGGCGCATCGAGCGCGAACGATAGACCGTCGTCGCCGTTCAGCGCGCCTGCCACGTCACGCCCCATTTGCGCTCGAACGCGCGCCGGTTCTGCCACCACAGCCGCAAATATTCGCCCGGCGCCAGCCGCGAGAACGACGCGCCGCCGTAGTGATGCACGAACACGTCGCGCGCCAGCGCCACGCGCCAGCCGCGCCGCGCCACCGCGAGCGCCAGATCGTCGTCCTCGAAGAGCCCGCGGCCGTAGCGCTCGTCGAGCCCGCCGACGGCGGCGAAGCGCTCCTTGTCCATCGCGGCGCAGAAGAGCGCGAGCATCGGCACGTCGACCACCTGGCCGGCGTGCGCGCGCGTGTACTCGGCGGCGAACGCGCGCATGCCGTCGAGATCGGCGTACCGCGTCCCTAGCTGCGCCTCGGCGTTGCCGCCCGAGTTGGTCACCGGCCCGAGAAGCCCGATCGATGGATCGCGCTCGAGGTGCGCGATCAGCGTCTCGAGCCAGCCGTCGACCACGACGGTGTCGTTGTTCAAGAACACCAGCACGTCGCCGCGCGCCCGCGCCGCCGCCGCGTTGTTGCCGGCGGCAAATCCTTCGTTGCGATCGTTTGCCACGACCGTCAGCGGCAAGAGCCCGCGCGCGGCCGTCTCGTCGAGCCACGCTTGTGTACCGTCGGTCGACGCGTTGTCGACGACGATGATCTCGAACGGGAGCGCGCCCGCCGCACGCTGCAGCGACGCCAGGCATAGCCGCGTGAGCGCCACGTTGTTGTAGGTGACGACGAGGATCGACGCGCGCGGCGCCGCGTCGTACTTCACGATCTTGGCGGGGTCGAGTTGCGCCGGATCCCCCCACGGCGCGTACGCGCGCGCGCACTCGACCTCGGCCGCGTCGGTGATGCGCGCCGGATAGAGCCCGAAGCGCAGCCGCTCGGCGACGGCGCGCGGCAGCCGATCGCGCAGCGCCGCCAGCGGCAGCGCGCGCGCCAGCAGCTGCACCGCTTGCCGCGGCACATAGAAGCGCCACCACGCCAGCTCCTCGACGAGATTCACCGAGGACAGAAGATTTCACAGGAAGATCAGAAGATCAAAAGGGCAGAAACAATCAGTCGGTCGCGCGCCACGCGACCATCGCCGCCATGGCCGCGATCGCCACTGCGCCGGCGAACAGCGCCGCGCCGACGGTGGCACGCCGTCGCGCCCAGCGCTCCTCGCGCTCGAGCAGCGTCGGATCCGTCGACACGAAGTGCCCCACGCCGCACGCCACCACGCGTGGCAATCGCGCGTTGCCGCGATAGCCCGTGCCGCGCGGATCATCCCCGCCGCTGTCGTCTGGGCCCGCGCAGCCGACCACCAGCACCGGCGTGCCGTCGGCGATCGCCTCGGCCGCCTCCTCGCGCGTCACCAGCACCGCCGCGCCGCTCGGGTCCTCGACGAGCCCGTCGCCGTTGCCGCGCGGCGCGCGCCACGTCCCCTCGACGGTGACCAGCCCCGCGCGCACGTCGGCCACGCGCCGCCGCGCCGCCGACGCCAGCGAGATCGACTCGACGCGCCGGCGCGCGGCCGCGCGCACCATGAGCCCCACGCTCGCCGTCGG
>DASXOU010000011.1:0-4947 GCA_036494045.1 Polyangia bacterium
AGCTTCTTCTTGAGCTGCTCGAACGCGAGCTGCTGCGCGCCGAGCCCGGCCGGCTCGAGCGCGTCGACGTAGAGCTGGAACTTCCCTTGCGCCTCGAAGATCGAGCAGCGCCCGCGCGCGCGCACCACCAGGCCGTCGTGCGGCGCGAACTTCAGCCGCTCCGCCGACGAGCGGAACATCACCGCCGGCAGCTGTGCCTCGGCGTCCTTGAGCGTGAAGTACAGATGCCCCGATCGCGGCGCCGAAAAATTCGAGATCTCGCCCTCGACCGCGACCATCCCGAACCGCCCCTCGACGGTGCGCGCCACGCCGCGCACCAGATCGCTCACGGTGAACACGCGCGGCTCGTGCTTCTCTGCCGCGGGCGCCGCGGGAGCCGCCGGAATCGGGGGCGCGCGATCGGGCTCGCGCACCGGCTCCGGCTCCGCCCGCTTGGGCGGCCCGCCGAAGTCGAACGCCCCTTGGTTGTTAGGCGGCTTTTCCGACGGCATCGGCCACCAGGTCCCCACACGCCGACGTCGACAGCGCGCCGCCGAGATCGCGCGTCACCGCCCCGTCCGCCACCACGCGCGCCACCGCCGCCTGCACGCGCGCCGCCGCCGCCGCCTCGCCCACGTGCTCGAGCATCATCGCCATCGACGAGATCGCCCCCAGCGGATTGGCCAGCCCCTTGCCCGCGATGTCGGGCGCCGATCCGTGCACCGGCTCGAACAGCGAGCAGCGCCCCGGATGAATGTTCCCCGACGCCGCCAGCCCCAGCCCGCCGACGATGGCGGCGCCGAGATCGGTCAAGATGTCGCCGAACATGTTCGACGTCACCAGCACGTCGAAGCGCTCGGGCGCGCGCACCATCTCCATCGCCGCCACGTCGACGTACAGATGCGACGCCTCGACGTCCGCGTACTCGCGCGCGACCGAGGCGAACGTGCGCTGCCACAAGCCGTGCGCGTAGGTGAGCGCGTTGGCCTTGTCGCTCATGCAGATCTTCTTGCGCCGCGCGCGCGCCGCCGTGAACGCCGCGCGCAAGATCCGCTCGACGCCCTTGCGCGTGTTGATATCCTCGTTGATTGCGATTTCGTCCGCGGTCCCCTTTTTGAAGTTTCCGCCGACGCCCGCGTACAATCCTTCGGTATTCTCGCGAAATACGAGCATATCGATATCGGAAACCCGCTTGTTTTTCAGCGGTGTCAATCGCTCGTCGAGCAGCTTCACCGGGCGCAGGTTGATGTAGAGATCGAGCTGAAAGCGCAGCCCCAACAAGATGTCGCGCGCGTGCACCTGCTCGGGGACGCGCGGATCGCCGAGCGCGCCGAACAAGATCGCCGCGTAGTGATCGCGCAGATCTTCCATCGCGCCCTTGGGCAGCGTGGTGCCGTCGCGCAGCCAGCGCTCGGCGCCCCAGTCGAAGTCGACCAGCTCCACCGGCCGCTCCAGCGCCGGCGCCGCCGCGCGCAGCACCTTGACTGCTTCGGCCGTCACTTCGACGCCGATGCCGTCGCCGGGAATCACCGCGATGCGATGCGCGCGCGTCACGGCGTCCCCGCCGGCTTCGCCGCTTCGGGGCTCTGCGCCTCCGCCTTCTGATAGAGCTTCGCGTTCTCCTGCACCGTCTGCACCGCGTGCTGCGCGCGATCCTGCTCGAGCGCCCAATCGCCGCGCAGCTCGCACCAGCCCCACGTCCCATTCTTGTTCTTGGCGAAGTGAAACGGCATCCCATCCTGCCGCGCCACCCACACCTTGTCGGGCCCGTCGATCTTGCTCATGATCGGCCCCGACACCGAGCCGAGCCGCTTGCGAAACGCCTTCACCACGCCGCGCTCGTCGTCGATGCGCTTGTAGTACTGCGCCGGATCCGGCTCTTCCGCCGCGCGCAGCGTCGCCAGCGCCTTTTGCGCCTCGGCCTCGGGATACTTCGCCGCGATGATCGTGCGCATCAGCCGCTGATCGCGATGTGTCGACTGGATCGCCCAGCGCGTCTGCTCATCGACGAGCCCATAGACTGCCGCCGCGTCCCCAGCCGCGATCGCCCGTTCCAGCCCGCGAAAGGCCTGCTCGGGCGTCTTGGCCCCGCGCGAGCAGCCGGTCCACGCCAGCGCCGATACCGCCAGCGCCAACGCCATCATGCGAATCCGCATCGCACAAGCGCTAGCAAAGGGTGTGTCCCCCGTCAATGACGAGGAACTTCGGCCCTGCCGAAGTGTCTACCCCTGTGCTACTTTTGAACGAGAGAGAAGTGTGAATGGCCGACGAGCCGGGCACTCCCCCGCAAGCTGAAGACGACCTCGCCGATCTGGCGCCGCCGCGCCGCGGTCAGAGCCCGCTGGTCGCCGCGGCGGTGATCGCGCTGGCCGCGGTCATCGGCTGGCACCTGCAGAAAGACGTGCACTTCGCCTTCGCCGGCCACACGCCGATTGACCTCGGCGACGCCCGTTCGCTGGCCGCCCGCGGCAACCTGCTCGAGGATAACAGCTACGTCACCGTCGCCGGCCAGCCCGAGCTGCGCTACGCGCTCTACCTCGAGCCCAAGGGCGTACGCGCGCGCCAGACCGTCTTTCGCGTGCTCGGCGTGCCGCGCGGCCTCTTCGTCTGCGCCGCCGACACGACAGATCGCTTCGATTTGACGGAACGATGGACCGGCCGGTTGCGTCGTTTCGACGCAATGTCCTACGCCCCCTCGTTGCGTCATTATTACGCAACCGAGACCGAGGTCACCCGCTACCTCGATCTCGCGGCGCTCAAGGCGCAGCTCTCGGGCGGCACCGCCGAGCTGCGCGACCGCATGGGCGAGCCCATCAGCGTCGGCGCCGACAGCAGCGTCGTCGTCGACGTCGACTATCCGGGCGAGCTCAAGGTCTACCTGTCGAAGGACAAGCTGCCGTCGCTGCCCGACGCGCGCCACGAGCTCGATCGCATGGCGCTGGCGCCCAACGCCGGCGAAGAGACCAAGGACGAGTTCGTGTTCATCGTGCCCATGCCCGAGGCGCGCAAGAACGAGATCGTCGGCAAGCTCTCCGAGAAGGAGCTCGCCTTCCAGCCGCACCAAGAGCGCTACACGGTCAAGCGCAGCGAGCTCCGGCTCGACGGTGACACGCTGCAGATCGGCGCCAAGGCGCAAGTGCCGTGGGCGCGCATCGTCGCCGTCGGCGTGGCCGCGCCGGTCCAGGTCGGCGACGACGCCTTCATCCTCGTCGAGGGCGAGACGCCGTCGCAGCTGTGGTGGGCGCCGCTGGTGCTGGCGCTGCTCCTCGCCTTCGCCGCGTTCAACGTATGGTATCTTGTGCGCGCGATTCGTTCCTCGCGCATGACATGACCGGCACGCCGCCCAACATCCGTATCCACGACACGCTCACCCGCAAGAAGCTCGACTTTGTCCCGCTCGTGCCCGGCAAGGCCAGCCTCTACGTCTGCGGCCCGACCGTCTACGACTTCATCCACGTGGGCAACGGCCGTACCTTCATGACCTTCGATCTCGTCGCCCGCCACCTGCGCGCGCGCGGCTTCGACGTCCGCTACGTCCGCAACATCACCGACGTCGACGACAAGATCATCAACCGCGCCCACGAGCTCGGCGAAGATCCGGCCGCGCTCGCCGAGCGCTTCACGCGCGAGTTCCGCGCCGACATGGACGCCTGCTGCTGCGTCGCGCCCTCGGCCGAGCCGCGCGTCACCGACAACATCGAGCGCATCGTCGAGCTCTGCGCGACGCTGATCGCGCGCGGCGTCGCCTACGCCTCGCACGGCGATGTCTACTTCAGCGTCCCCGACTTCCCCGCCTACGGCCAGCTCTCGCAGCAGCCGCTCGATCAGCTCGAAGCCGGCGCGCGCGTCGAGGTCGACGCCGAGAGAAAGCGCGCGCCGCTCGACTTCGCCCTGTGGAAGGCGGCCAAGCCGGGCGAGCCGTCGTGGCCATCGCCGTGGGGCGCGGGCCGTCCCGGCTGGCACATCGAGTGCTCGGTGATGGCCGAGCGCGAGCTCGGCCTGACCTTCGATCTACACGGCGGCGGCGTCGACCTCATCTTCCCGCACCACGAGAACGAGCGCGCGCAGTCGCTCGGCGCGCACGGCGAAGGCACCTTCGCGCGCATCTGGATGCACGGCGGCTTCCTCAACTTCGGCGGCGGCAAGATCTCGAAGTCCGACGCGGCGATGAAGGTGCTGTTCAAGCGCGCTTTCAAGCTGCGCTCCGTCCTCGAGCGCCACGCCGGCGAGGCGCTGCGCTACTTCTGCTTCACCTCGCACTACCGCAGCCCGCTCGCCTACGAGGTCATCGTCGACGGCGACGACGTGGCGACCGCGCCCTTGCGCCTGCCCGGCCTCGAAGACGCCGAGCGCAAGTGCGAGTACGCGTATCTCACGATCGAGAAGCTGCGCGAGCAGCTCACCGTCGGCAAGCCGGCGGGCAACGGCCCGGTCGCGCCCGAAGCCGAGTCGTGGCTACCCGCGCTGCAAGAGTCGCTCGACGACGACTTCAACACCGCCGGCGCGCTCGCCGCGTGGAACGAAGCCTTGCAGCTGGCCAACCGCGCGCTCGACGGCAAGCTCGACGCGCCCAAGGACGTCCGTCGCCGCACGCTCGAACGGCTCGCGCACGATCTCGCCACCGCCTCGGCGCACCTCGGCCTCGGCACCGCCGAGCCACGCGCCTGGCTCGACGCGCATCGCGCCCGCCGCTGCGCGCTCCTCGGCCTCGATGCCGCGCACGTCGAGGCGCTCATCGGCAAACGCAACGACGCGCGCAAGCAAAAGAGCTTCGCCGAGGCCGACGCCATCCGCGCCGACCTGGCGAAGCTCAACGTCGAGATCATGGACACGCCGTCGGGCACACGCTGGCGCGTCGCCTGACGGTCGCGCCAGCGCGCTATTCCTTCCGCACCTTCAGCTGATCCTTGTCCATGTGCGCCATGTCGTCGTGCTTCTCGATGACCGGCAGCGTCTTCATCGCGAACG
>DASXOU010000012.1:0-5248 GCA_036494045.1 Polyangia bacterium
ATCCCCGTGATGGATCGCGGGCGGCTGTCGGGGCTGGTGAGCGAGCTCGACCTGCTGAATTATCTTCTGCAGAACCCGGGATCGATGGACGTGCCCGTCGACGAGCTGGTCGAAGCCGACTACGCGACGGTGACGCCGCAGACCAAGATCAAGCTGCTCAAGAACATCTTCAACGAGGCCAAGCTCGTGTGCGTGCTCGAGCGCGACGACCTCATGGGCGTGATCACCAAGATCGATCTCATCGAGTTCCTCGCGTCGAAACGCGCCTGACGGGCAAGGAGAGGCCATGAACACCAAGTCGACGCACCTGGAAACCCTGGCCATCCACGCGGGCCAAACGCCCGATCCGACGACGGGCGCGATCTCCGTGCCCGTGTACATGACGTCGACCTACGTGCAGGCCGGCCCCGGCGAGCACAAGGGCTACGAATATTCGCGCTCGCAGAATCCGACGCGGCAGGCGCTGGAAGCGAACCTGGCGGCGCTCGAAGGCGCGCGCTACGGGATGGCGTTCGCGTCCGGCTGCGCGGCGACGACAACGGTGTTGCACATGCTGCGCGCCGGCGATCACGTGGTCGCCGGCGACGATTTGTACGGCGGCACCTATCGCATCTTCGAGCGCGTGATGAAGCAGATGGGGCTCGACATCACCTACGTCGATCCGACGAGCGCGACCGCGTTCGGCGAGGCGATGCGCCCGAACACCAAGCTCGTGTGGGTGGAGACGCCGACCAATCCGCTGCTCAAGCTGTGCGACATCGCCGCGGTCGCCGACATCTGCAAGAAGAAGCGCGTCTGGCTCGCCGTCGACAACACGTTCCTGACGCCGGCGCTGCAGCGGCCGCTCGAGCTCGGCGCGACCATGGTCGTGCACTCGACGACTAAATATTTGAACGGGCACGCCGACGTCATCGGCGGCGCGGTGCTCACGCGCGACGACGAAGTGCGCGAGCGCCTGTCGTTCCTGCAGAACGCGATCGGCGCCGTGCCGTCGCCGATGGATTGCTTCCTCGTCTTGCGCGGGACCAAGACGCTGCACGTGCGCATGGAGCGTCATGTCGAGAACGCGCGCAAGGTGGCGGCGTGGCTCGAGGCGCACGCCGCCGTCGAGAAGGTGATCTACCCGGGGCTGGCGTCGCATCCGCAGCACGCGCTCGCCGAGCGGCAGATGCGCGGCCCGGGCGGCATGATCTCGTTCGTCGTCAAGGCGGGCAAGAAGCCGGCGCTCGAGCGCGCGCGGGCGATGCTGCGCGCGACCCAGCTGTTCGCCTGCGCCGAGTCGCTCGGCGGCGTGGAGTCGCTCATCGAGCATCCGGCGATCATGACCCACGCGTCGATTCCGCCGGCGAACCGGCAGAAGCTCGGGATCTCGGATGGGCTCGTGCGCATCTCGGTCGGCATCGAGCATGTCGACGACTTGATTGGCGATCTGCAGCAGGCGCTGGAGCGTGCAGATTCGTAACAGTTGACGTCGCGCGCGGCGGAGCGATAACCGCGCGCATGGCCCGTTGCACGAAATGTCGATTCCTGTTCGAGTCGCCGACGCGCGGGTTGTTGCCCGATTGCCCGCAGTGCGGCGGGTCGACCATGCTGGTCGTGACCATCGAGCCGTCCGAGCCGCCGCCGGCGATGCCGACCATGAAGTTCCTGGCCGTCAGGTCCGAGGACTGACTTGGTCGGCTAGTACGCCCGGCCGTTCGCCTTTTGCGCCTGCTCGAGGATCTTCTTCATTTCGTCGGGCGAGATCTGGCTGTTCTTGGCGATGTCGTCGAGCGCCTTCTTGAGCTCCGGCGTGTAGACGCTCGACCCCGCGCGCGTCGACGTCCGCGACGGCGGATCGTTGCCGAAGTCGGCCTCCGACGGCTTGGCGATGCTGATGCCGAAGTCGCCGGCGAGCTTGCGCCCGAACTCGGCGAACGCCGACTCTGCCATCTTCGTATAGGGCAGGATGTCGCTCTGCACGTAGCCCGTCGTCGTGTAGCGGATGTTCTTCGCCGGCGCCGACGACAGCTGCGTCTGAAACAGCGTCGCGCCTTTGTCGTCGGTGATCATCAGCGACCAGTCGAACAGGATGCCGTAGAACTTGCGCGACGCCGACGTCGTCGACTCGTAGATCGTGCCCGACGGGCCGACGCGATACTTGATGGCGAACGTGATCGGCCCCTTCTTGCGCTCGCGCGCACGATGGTTCGTGTAGTCGTACGAGTAGCGATAGCCGCCGTCGTCGAAGTCGATGATGTCGGAGCCGACGACGTTGCCGAACGCGTCCCGCAGCGCAGCCGTGATGCTCGACTCGCGCGCCTTGTTCTCGGCGGCGGTGAACGCCGGATCGGCGTCGGTGATGCCCTTCTCGCCGAACCGCTTGGTGGCGCTGAAGTCGATCGCCGATTCGTAGGTGACGTTGACCGCGGCGGCGCCCGACGCCTTGAGCGCCTCGAGCACGGCCACGATCGCCTTGGCGCCCTTCGCCTCGGTGCCCGCGCGCGACTGATACTGCGAGATGGCGCGGTCGTAGAACTCGTCGACGCGCTGCTTGGCCTCGCCGACGTGCGCGCCCGAAGGGAACGCGGCGACGTAATCGCGATACGCGCTCAAGTTCGGATAGCGCGACGCCGTCGTCCAGGCGTAGCGCTCGGCGGCGCCCAGGTTGAGCGGAATCGCCACCGCGAACATCGCGAAGCCGAGCGCCGCCGCGCCGGCGTACCACTTCATCGCGACCGCGTCCCGGGGCGGCTTCGGGCCCACGTTGCCCGGCCGGAGCAGCGACGGCGGCACCAGGTCGAACCCCTCCTCCGCCTCGAGCAGGCCCATGCCCATGAGGTCGAGCACCTTGCGCCGCTGCTCGAGCACGAGGTTGGCCCAATCGACCGACGCCTGCTGCCCGCGAATGGTGATGTTGCAAACGGTGCCGGCGAAGTTGAGCCGGCAGATGGTGTGCGAGTAGACGCCGTTGGTCGAGTGATGCGTGAGCCCCACGTCGTGCAGGTTCACGAGCGGCCACACCGTCAGCTTGTCGATCTCGACTTGCAGCAAGTGACAAGGATGGATGGTCGTGTACTTGCCGTACGGCGAGCGCGACACGCGGCGCATGAGCCGAATCGTGAGCGCCAACAAGAGCGGCGCACCGACGAGCAGCAAGCATTCCCAGGCGCGCTGATCGTTGGTCCACGCGCGCCTGGTGTTGAACCCGGAGCTCAGCGCGTACAGCTGAAATCCGATCGCCAGCAGCAACAAGAAGATCGGCCCGCCCTTGGCGTTGTGCTTGAGCTTGCCCGCCGCCCATTCGCCGGCGTGCTTCTTGAGCCACTCTTGCGACGCCGACGGCAGCGCGTCGATGCGCAGCTTGGTGCGCGCGGGAAACGTGTACTCCATCGACTTGCGCGACGGATCGAGCTTCTTGCAGCGCACGAGCAGGCGATTGGCGTCGGCCGAGCGCTTCATCGCGAACAGGTCCGACGCCAGCGACGCCAGCCGCGTCGCCACGTACTTCTTGACCTCGGGATCGTCGGGCAGGATCTTGAAGATCTGGTCGAGCTCGGTCTCGGCGAGATCGCCGCGATCGCGCAGGAGCTGGATCTGCACCTTGCGCATGAAGAACACGAAGTCGTTGAAGTCGACCTGCCCGTCGAGCCCGATGGCGCGATCGAGCTCGAGCAGCGCCGGCTCGTACTGCTTCTGCGCGACGAGACAATCGGCGGTGGCCACGAGCGAGCGCGTGTCCGACGGATCGAGCTTGCGCGCCTCGCGATAGCAGTCGAGCGCCGGCGCGTACTGGTTCTGCGCGTAGTGCGCGTAGCCCTTGTGCAGGTGATAGACCGCGTTGGTCGGCTGCTCTGTGACGAGGCGAGTAAACTCGCGCATCGCGTCCGCGGGCTTGTGCGCGTTCAAATAGGCCATTCCGAGCAGGTCACGCGCGAAGTGCAATTGCGGCTGCTGCTCGAGCACGGCGATGAGCTCGCTCTGCGCGCGCCCCCAATCGGACGTCTCCATCGCCTCGGTGCCGGCCTTGAGATGCGTCGAGACCTCGGCGCCGTATTGATCGTACTGATTGACGGCGTCGTAATCGGCGCGCGACTGCGGATTCGAGAGCACCTCGTAGGCTTCGCGGATGCGCTTGAACTCCTCGGGATGCGTCTCCGGCGGGACCTTGCGCACCAGCGCGAAGTACGCCTTTTTGACGGCGCGCTCGTCGGCGGCGCGATCGATTCCGAGCGCTTCGTAGAAATTGTGCTCCGGATTCCCCATGTTCACACCATCGCCTTTGCTATCGCCTCGGCCACCGAATCCACGAACACGAGCTCCATCTTCGACGCCACTTCCGACGGCAATTCGCGCGCCTCTTTGATGTTCCGCCGCGGCATCAAGACCGTGCGAAACCCGGCCAGGTGCGCGGCCACGACTTTTTCGTGGATGCCGCCGACCGGCTTCACTTCGCCGAGGATCGTGATCTCGCCCGTCGCCGCCAGCCCGGCGCGCAACGGCCGCTGCTGATAGGCGCTGATGCCCGCGAGCACCAGCGCCAGGCCCGACGACGGCCCGTCCTTGCCGACCTCGGTGTCGGTGAAGTGCAGGTGCAAGTCGTAGCTGGCGACGAGCTCGCCGATCGAGAGCTCGCGTGCTTTGTGCTTCAAGCAGGAGAACGCGACCATCCCAGCTTCGCGCCCGACGGTGCCGACGTTGCCGGAGAAGATGAGCTGGCCGTGCCCGACGATGGCGACCGCTTCGAGCGGCGACACCGCGCCGCCGTTGGGCGTCCAGCCGAGCACGCCGATCTTGCCGATGGCCGGCGCCGTCGCCGCGGCAACGCGCGCGGCGTCGTCGAGCGAGCGCAGCTTGTCGGCGGCGCGCGACTTGGGATCGCGATCGGCCGCGGCGCGATACATCGCCAACGCGCGCTCGCGCTCGCCGAGCGTGGCCAGGACGTCGCCGAGATCTTCGGCGGCGTTGGCGTCGTCGGGCGCGTGGCGCAGCGCCAGCTCGTAGAAGCCGACCGCCTCGCGCAAGGCGCCGCGATGCTGCAACAGATCGCCGAGGCGGTTGTAGGCCAATCCAAAATCGTCGGCGCGCTCGATCACGGCGCGGAACGACTTTTCGGCGCGCTCAGCCTCGCCGTCGACGAGGAGGATCTCGCCGCGCAACAGCTCGTAGGCCGGCGCGCGCTTCTCCTCGGGCGTGGCGACGAGGAGCGCGCGCTTGGCGGCGGCGGTGTCGCCGGCGCGGATGGCGGCGGCCACTTGCGCGAGCGCGC
>DASXOU010000013.1:0-2483 GCA_036494045.1 Polyangia bacterium
CGCTTGCCGTCGGGCGCAAAGTCGACGTCGCCGACGCCGGCGCCGTGGCCGCGCAAGATCGCCAGCGTCTTGCCGCCGGCGGCGTCCCACACGCGCGCGGTCTCGTCGTCGCTGCCGGTGACGACGCGCCGTCCGTCGCGCGACCAGGCCGCGGCGCGCACGCCGCCGGTGTGCCCTTCGAGCACGCGCCGCTCGGCCGCCGCAGCTCGCCGCGCCGACGCGAACAGGAAGCGACGCGCGTTGTCGTCGACGCCGAGCTGCTTCGCCTCTTGCAAGTAGACGAGCGCGCGCGTCGCGCCGCCGGCGAGCAACGTCTGCCGCGCCTCTTCTTCGTACTGCTCACCGAGCCGCACGCGCGCGCGATGCGCCTCCGCCTCGGCACGCACGCGCTGCACGCGCACCACGCCCAGCCCGCCGGCGAGCGCCACGAACGCCGCCGCGACGGCAGCGATGCGCAAGCGCCGCCCGCGCGCCGCTTCGCGCAAGCTCGCCGTCACGAACGCTTCCTCGGTCTCCGTCAGCGGCCGCGCGTGACGCGCGCGCCACAGCCTGAGCTCGGCGAGCGCTTCGTCGCGCCACAGAAGGCCGCGCCAGCGTCCGCGCTCGGCCCACTGCCTGGCCGCCGCGCGCAGCTGATCGCGCAGCCGCGCACCCTCGGCATCTTCGCGCCGCCACGTGACCAGGCGCGGCCACGCGGCGAGCAGCGCCTCGTGCACCACTTCGATGAGCTCGCCGCCGTCGACGCTCTCGGACGTGACCAGGAGGCGCGTCGCCACCAGCTTTTCGATCGCCGCCTCGGCCCCGGCGCCGCCGCCGACGAGCTGCGACAGATCGCCGCGCGAGAGCACCGCGCGCGTGCCGTCGGCGGTCACGAGATGGCGGAACGCCTCGCGCACCAGGCCCTGCTCGACGGGCGACATCGTCGCCAGCGTCTCCTCCGCGTGTTGCGCCAGCGCGCCACCGACGCCGCCGAGCGCATCGTACGCGGCGCGCGGCAAGACGTGATGCTCGCGATCGCGCAGCTCCCACATCTTGGCCGCGGTGAACGACACCAGCGCCAGCGCGCCCGGCTCGTGCGCCACCGCCTGCACGATCTCGAGCGGCAGCTCCGCCGGCTCGAACGCGTAGCCCGCGCGCCGCGCCGGCTCGACGACGATGCGCAAGAGATCCGCCGGCGACGGCGTGGCCAGTAGCTCGAGCCCCGACATGAGGTGCGGCCGCAACGGCGGCAGCGTCTGCGCGCGCATCAGAAAGTCGTCGCGCATCGTCAAGACCACGCGGATCGGATCGTCCGCGTGCCGGCCGAGCTCGGCGAGCAGCGTCGCGTAGCGCAGCCGCTCGTCGGCGTCGGCGCCGAGCGTGAACAGCTCCTCGAACTGATCGATCACGATCAGCAACAGGCCGGCGCGCTTCTGCGCCCGCGCGCGCAATTCGTCCGCGAGCGCCGCGTCGTCGGGCTCTTCGTCGCCGAGCCAACCCTCGGCGCGCAGGCGCGCGCGCAGCGCCGCGGTCGGCCGCGCGCCGGGACGCGCGGTCACCACCGAAAAGATCGGCGGCAGCGTCGGCACCACGCCCGCTTGCACGAAGCTCGACTTGCCGGCGCCCGATGCGCCCACGACGGCGACGAGCGGATGCGCGCGCAGCCGATTGACGAACGCCACCGCCTCGCGCTCGCGCCCGAAGAACACGTCGGCGTCGGCCGGCGTGAACGACGCCAGGCCGCGATAGGGCGCGCGATCTTCGTCGAACGCGTCGTCGCCCGGATCGCTCGACACGAAGGTCGCGCGCAGCCACTCCCACGGCCGCTCGTCGTGGCGCTCGAAGCCGAACGGGATCGCCACCAGCTTGGCGCCGTGGCGTCCCGCGCCTTCGAGGAAGAACATCTCGTCGGCCGCGCCCGGCGCTGGCGGCGCCACCTGCACCAACGGAAACAGCTCGGCCACCACGTGACCGTCGCGCGCGACCAAGAGCGGCTCGTCGGCCGCGGACTCGCCGTCGACGCGCGCGGTCGGCCGCGGCACGCGCCTGACGCCCATCCAACGCTCGGCCGTCTGCCGCCCCGCGCGTGGCACCACCAGCGCATAGTCGGCGACGAACGCTAGCCGCTCGAGGAGCTTGCCGAGCTCGGTCATGCACGCGAGGAGCCGCGCGCGCGCTTCGTCGGGCGTCAGCGCCGCCACCGCCAGCGTCTCGGCGCGCAGCTTACCGATCGCCTCGCCGACGGGAACCGCGCCGTCCTCCGGGCACACCAACGCCACCAGCTCGGGCATCGCGAACGCCGCCGCGCGCGCGGCGAACGGCCGGCACGCGTCGCGCGCCAGCTCCAACCACTCGTCCTCGCCGAGCGCGCGCCGCCGCATCGCCGTCAGCGCCGGCGCCAACGCCGCATCCTCGTCGAGGCTGCCGGCGCGCGAACGACACGCCAAGGCGACGATGCCGAGCCAGTGCGCGATCACGCGCAACAGGCGCACCACGCTCTCGAC
>DASXOU010000014.1:0-5185 GCA_036494045.1 Polyangia bacterium
GCGCGGCTCGACCAGATCGGCCGCGCCGCCGGCCGCCCGTGGGCCAAGGATCAAAAGGACGCGTTCGTCGCCGCGCTCGCCGCCGCCGCCCGCTAGCCTAGCGCGCCAGAGCGCGCTTCGCTCGGATTGATCGTCGCGAGATGCGCGAGGCGGAGTCGAATTCGGGCGCGTGAGGAGCGAGCAGTGCAGGAATACTTGCTGTATTCCGAACCGCGCAGCAAGTTCATTTTGTTTCCACGTCGCGCGTGGCTGCTCAGTTTCATGACGCTGCCGTTCGCGTTCCCCCCGCGCGCCGCCGTGCTCGTTTGGCACGCCGCATGCTCGCCGTTCGACACCACCAACGCGCCAGACGCGAAAGGGGACACGCATGAAATGGGTCATGGGCATGGGAATCGTCGCGATGCTCGTCGGCTGTGACGCTTCGAAGGACGAGCTGGCCTCGACGAAGTCGACGCTCGCCAGCGTCACCGCGGAGCGCGACACGCTGAAGAGCTCGCTGGCTACGACGCAACAGCAGCTCGACGCCACCAAGGCCGAGCTCGCCAAGGCCAAAGCCACCGCCACCGCCACGCCGCCCGCGGGCAATGCCGCCGCCGCCGCGCCGGCCGGCAAGAGCGACGCCAAGGGCAAGCACCACAAGTCGTAGTCACCTCATGAGACCATCCCTCCTCCTCGCCGCCGCGCTGGTCGCGGGCGGATGCGTCACGACCAAAACATTCGATCGCAAGGTCGCCGAGCTCGACGCGCTACGCGCCGCGCACGACAAGACCGCCGCCGATCGCGAGCAGGCGCTGAAGTCGCAGCTCGCCGACGCCAACGCGCAGGTGACGAGCGCGCGCGGCGAGCGCGACAAGCTGCAGAAGCAGCTCGACGACACGCAAGCGCTCGTCCTCGATCTCAAGTCGCGCCTGGAGAAGCTGGGGCAGAACGTCGACAAGCTGGCCCACGAAAAGGGGCAGCTCGACGCCACGCTCGCCGACGCCAAGTCGCGCCTCGACGAGCTGCGCAAGCAGAAGCAGGCCGCCGAGGCGCGCGCGCAGGTGTTCCGCAACCTGGTCGCGCAGCTGCGCTCGATGATCGACGCCGGCAAGCTCAAGGTGATCATCCGCGACGGGCGCATGATCATCGCGCTGCCGAACGACGTGCTCTTCGACTCGGGCAAGACCGCCATCAAGCCCGACGGTCAGGCGGCGCTGGCCGAGGTCGCGCAAGTGCTGGCGGGCATCGGCGATCGCCACTTCCTGGTCGCCGGTGACACCGACGACGTGCCCATCCACACCAGCCGCTTTCCCTCGAACTGGGAGCTGTCGACGGCGCGCGCGGTCGAGGTCGTGAAGTTTCTCGTCGACAAGGGGATGAAGCCGGAGCTGCTGGCGGCGGCGGGTTATGGGCAGTTCGATCCGGTGGTAGCGAACGACACGCCCGAGCATCGCGCGCAGAATCGCCGCATCGAGATCGTGCTGCAGCCGAACTTGTCGGATCTGCCGCCGCTCGACGGGCTCGACGGCACCAAGCCCGTCGTCACGCGCTGACGCCGCTCAGTTCTCGAAGTGGACGCAGCCGCGCAGCGCGGGGGGCGCGTTCTCGCAATGCTGCTCGAAGGTCGCCGTCAGCTCGGTGAAGGTCCCGTTGTTCGGTCCGGCGGCGATCGATTCGACCTCGAACCAACCCGACGACACGTTGCAGCCGCGGCCAGATCCGCTGACGTCGAGGCCGGGGTGGCCCGCCTGCTCGAACGGGTAGCGCGTGGCATCGTCATAGCGGCCGACCGCGAGCGGCGCGCCCAGCTGCACCGACGAGAAGGCCAACGACCACGACGTGCCGGGGCCGAGGTCGGTCTCGTACCAGAAGGTGTCGGCCGAACCGATGTCGATGGTGCTCATCGATCGGCCTGGCGAAGTCGAAAGCGCCGCCGTCGCGCGGCGCGGCGAGATCGGTCGCGTGGTGGCCGCCATCGAGCCCGGCGATGGGTCCGCCGCTGCTGCTGGCGATCGGCAATCCGTCGGCGGCGCAGCCGGCGGCGAGCATCGTGAATAGGAGCGCGGCGCGCATGCCGCGCGATCGTACTACGGCGCGCCGGCGAACGCTTCGGCGGGCACCGGCGCGCTCGTCGGCAGGCGCTCGTTGGCCGGGACGCTGGTGAGCACGCGATAGCCGCACGCGCCGATGAGACGCGCCGCTTCACCCTCGTCGACCCAGGCGAGGCGCGTGCGCACGACGCCGAAGATGTTGTCCACGATCTGATGCAGGAAGTAGCGCCGGCCCGCCTCGACGTCGAGGGTCGCCTGCTCGACGACGTCGGCCTTGGAGCTGATCACGTGGCGTCCCGGCTGCGCGGCGTAGCAGAAGTAGGTCGGGCCGCGCGTGGCGCCGACGAGCGCGTCGTTGTCGTGGACCACGGCGGTCACCGCCGACGCGTTCCAGTGCGGGCGCAGGACGCAGATTCGCCCCGCGCTGCCGACGGCGCCGAAGGCATCGACGGGCGGCGTGTCCGGCTTCTGCAAGCCGTAGCTGTAGCAACCTGCGACGAAGACGAGCGGCAAGAGCCAGGTTCGCGGCATGCAGCTTGGAGCGGCCAGCCGGCGGCGCGGTTGCCTCAGCGGCGCTGCAGCACCATGAAGCGGCCGATCTCGGTCACCGGCGCGTAGTGATCGCGCAAGAGCGCTTGCAGCTCGGGGAGCTTCATCATCGAGCGGAACGAGTCGTCGGGCTCGAAGCCGTTGCGGTCGCGGTGGCCGACGAGCACGAAGGCGGGCGGATCGGCGGCGAGGCGGCGGAAGAAATCGGCGCGGCGTACGTCGAGCCCGGGCATCAGCTGCGAAAACGGCGCGTCGGTCAGCAGCACCTTGTGGAACGGATAGCGCGTGACCGGATGGCGATCGGCGAGCGCGTAGATGCCGGGTGACAAGCCCCAGACGAGGATGCCGTCGCCGGGCGCGCTGTGCTCGTCGAGCCAGCGCGCCGCCTGCTCCTCGGTTGCAGGCGAAAACGTGCCTTCGAAGCCGGCGAGAAATTCGTCGCGCGTGATCGCGCCGCCGAGCGCGCGCGCGTCGGGGCCGTAGGCGCGGGTCCAGCGCACGGCTTCGAGGGCGACGAGCGCGCACAATCCGGCGAGCCCGACGGCGACGATGGCACGGCGGCGATCGCGGACGATGCGCGCCACGCCGAAGCCGCCGGCGACGGCGAACGCGGGCATCGCCAGGAGATATTGGTAGCCGGCGAGCTGGCGCTCGAGCATGACGGCCAGCGTCGTCGTCGCGATCCAGGTGCCGAGCCAGATGCGCTCTTTCGGCGCCGCGAAGGCGAGACCGACCGCGGCGGCGGCGAGCGGCGCGGCGCCGGCGACGACGAGCGTGCGCACGAACTCGGGCACGACCTCGCTCCACGGCGGCGCGATGAACGCGGCGTTGTAGCGGTGATAGACGAAGACGCCGTCGATGAACGCGCCGAACGCGCCGTGCGCGGCGAACCACGCGCTCGCCAGCAGCCACGGCGCGAAGAGGCCGAGCGTCATCGCCAGCGTGCGCCGCAGCGCCGGACGCGCGCCGGCGACGAGGAGCCAGGTCAGCGGCCAGGCGGCGGCGACCGCCATCGACGGCACCTTGAAGAGCCCGGCGACGCCGGTCAGGACACCCGCCCACACCGCGAGGCGCTCGTCGTCGATCGCGCGCCACGCCAAAAGCGCCGCGCCGAGGAGCGGCAGCGCGACGAATTCGTCGGCTTGCGCGCGCGACCACCAGCCGCCCCATCCCGGCGTCCACTCGGCGACGAAGACGAGCGCCGCCGCGCCGAGCCCGGCCCAGCGATCCCACACGCGCCGCGCGAGCACGAACGCCAGCGCCATCGTGGCTAGGAGCCACAGCGACTCGAGCAACCAGATGGCGCGCACGAGCCCGCCCGGCAACAGGTTCGCGAGCGCGTACGAATAGAGGAACAAGGGCGGCTTCGAGTCGAACAGATCGCGATAGGGCAGAAGCCCGCGCGGCACGAAGCGCGTGAAGCAGGCGAACAGCGCCTGGTCGAGCGCGAGCGGCTCGACGCTGCGCACCACCTGCGCCGTCACGAACAGCGCCGCCAGCGCCAGCAGCGCGGCGAGGAACACGCGATGCGCGCGCGTGCTCATCGTTGCTGGATCCACGGATCGAGCTTTTGGCGCAACGTCGCGACCACGTCGGTGTGCTCGGCGGCGACGTCGTGGCGCTGCTCGACGTCGTCGGCGACGTCGAAGAGCCGGTAGTGCACGCCGTCGGGCGCCGGCTGATAGACCAGCTTCCAGCGCGGCGTGCGGATGGCGCGCACCTTGGCGTCCGTCGACGGCTGCTCCCAGCGCGGCTGCAGAAAGACGTCGCCGTCGGCGGCGGCTTCGGTCGAGTGCCACAAGTCGGGATAGGGCAGCCGATCGGCGGCGCGATAGCCGGGGCCGGCCGTGAGCAGCCACAGGCCCGACTCTTCGTACGAGTCGAGGTCGAGCGTGTCGCGCGCGCCGTCGAGGAGCGGCGCCAGATCGACGCCGTCGCCGGGCGGCGCGGCGATGCCGACGAGCGCGCCGAGCGTGGGCGCCAGATCGACGTCGCGCACGATGCCGTCGACGTCGCGCGGCGCGTGCTTGCCGTCGGCGATGACGAGCGGGATGTGGTTGGCCAGATCGCCCCACAGATGATCGCCGTGGCCCATGCCGCGGCCAGGGACATCGAACAGGTTCTCGCCGTGATCGCCGAGCAGCACGACGATGGTGTGCTCGTCGACGCGCGCGAGCAGGCGCGCGATCGCCGCGTCGGCGCTGGCGACGGCGCCGTCGTAGAGCGCTTGCACCTGGCGCGCTTCGTCGGGCGGGAGCGCCGCCAGCTGCGGCAGCGGCTCCTTCAGATAGCGATAGGGCCCGCGATACTCGGGATCGGCGAACGCGCGCCAATAGGGCGACGGCGCCGCGTAGGGCGTGTGCGGGGCGGAGAAGAAGACGGTCAGGAAGAAGGGCGCGCCGCCGAAACCATCGAGCGCGGCGAGCGCGCGATCGGCGACGGCGTCGGGATCTTCGAGCTCGGCGGTGATGCCCGTCGCGGGAAACAGCCGGCGTCCGAGGCGCGTGGTCGCGTAGGGCAGCACGCTCGGATGCGCGGTGAGGAGCTGCTCGCCGGCGATGGAGTAGAGGTCGAGCGTGGGGACGTCGACGGTGTCGAAGCCGAGC
>DASXOU010000015.1:0-4397 GCA_036494045.1 Polyangia bacterium
GACATGTCGTTCGGGCCGGTGATGGTCGGCCCGCAGCCGCAGTTTGGGACGACGACGGTGACGGCGCCGACGCCGCCGCCGCCGCTGTCGGGCGGCACGCTCCTGATGCTGAGCGGTGGGACGGTCGCCTTCGCCGCCGACGCCGATCGCGATCAGGTGTACCTCGTCGACACCACGTCGGGCACGCTGACGTCGACGATCGCGCTCGTCGCCGGCGACGAGCCGGGCCGCGCCGTGCAGGACGCCGCCGGCAAGGTGCACCTCGTGCTTCGGCGCGCTGGCGTGGTGGCCACCATCGACGTCGCCTCGGCGACGGTGACCGCGCGCGACGCGGTGTGCCCGGCGCCGCGCGGCATCGCCTACGACGCGGCCAACGATCGCGTGCACGTGGCCTGCGCCGGCGGCGAGCTCGTCTCGCTGCCCGCGGCCGGCGGCGCGGCGGTGCGTACGCTGACGCTCAGTCGCGATCTGCGCGACGTGGTCGTCGTCGGCACGCAGCTGTGGGTCTCGACGCTGCGCGCGGCGCAGATCATCGTCGTCGACAACACGACGGGCACGGTGGCGACCCAGCTGACGCTGCCGGGCACCCTCGGCTTCGAGGGTCCGTTCTCGGCGGCGGTGGCGTGGCGCATGATGCCCTTGCCGAACGGCAAGGTCGGCGTCACGCATCAGGAGGGCCTGACCGGGCCGGTGATGACCACGCAGGGCGGCTACGGCGGCGGCGGCCCCGGCGGCGGTTGCGGCGGCATCGTGCAGAGCGCGGTCAGCGTCGTCGACGGCAACTCGATGACCATGTCGACGACGAGCATCGACAGCGTGGTGCTGCCGGTCGACTTCAGCTACGCGCCGAACGCCGGCCGCTACGCCATCCTTTCGGCGGGCAACTCGCACACGCCCGAGCTGGCGCAGGTGGCGGTGGTGGCGGCGGGCGACATCGTCGTGCCCGGCGGCGAACCCGACATGGGCGGCGCGTTCGACGGCGGTGTGCCCGGCGGCGGCTGCAACGAGAACAGCAACTTCGTCCAGCTCTACGGCGAGGCCGTAGCGCTGGCGTACGACGCGACCGAGAGCCTGTGGGTGCAGACGCGTGAGCCGGCGACGCTGCAGCGGGTCTCGTCGGCGAATTTCGGCATCGACACGATCGTGAAGCTGTCGAGCGACAGCCGCGCCGACACCGCGTGGGCGATCTTCCACTCGAACTCGGGCGCGAGCATCGCGTGCGCGTCGTGCCATCCGGAAGGCGGCGAGGACGGGCGCGTGTGGCAGTTCGACGACCTCGGTCAGCGTCGCACGCAGTCGCTGCGCGGGCACGTCGGCGGCACCGAGCCGTTCCATTGGGGCGGCGAGCTGCCCAACTTCGGCTCGCTCGTCGGCGAGGTCTACATGCAGCGCATGGCCGGCCCGAAGCTCACCGACGATCAGCAGTCGGTCCTGTTCAACTGGGTCAACGCGATCCCGACGCTGCCGCAGTCGCCGGCGCCGGACGCGGCCGCGGTCGCGCGCGGGCAGGCTCTGTTCGAGGACACGGCGCACGCCGCCTGCTCGAGCTGCCACGGCGGGCCGCAGCTGACCAACAACACCACCGTCGACGTCGGCACCGGCGGCGCGTTCCAGGTGCCGCGCCTCCTCGGCGTCGGCTGGCGCGCGCCGTTCCTGCACGACGGCTGCGCGGCGACGCTGACCGACCGCTTCTCGGCGGCCTGCGGCGGAACGACCAACCTGCACGGCGCGACGTCGTCGCTGACGGCGGCGCAGATCGCGGATCTAGTCGCCTATCTGCAGACGCTCTAGAGATCGAGGTCGAAGCCGGCGTCGCGTAGGCGTCGGCGCGTGGCGGCGATCCGGCGGAACGGTCCGATCGCGATCGCCGAGAAGACGATCGCGCACACGCCGCCGGCGATGCCGAGGAGGCTGAGCGGCGTGAACACGCCCGCCGCCGACGACAACACGAAAAATCCGATGGCGCCGAGCGCGAGCAGGATCGACAGCGCGAGCGCCGGCACCAGTGTCCAGCGGCGCGCGTGCATCAGCTTGGCCGCGACGAAGACGGCGGCGGCGCCGACGGCGAGGAGCGCCCACGGCACGAGCGCGTAGGCGCCGACCCACGTGACGATCGTCAGGTTCTGCGCGCCGAGGAGGCCGACGACGAGCCCACCGGCGGCGAGCGCGGCGGCGGCGCCCGACACCGACAGCGGCACGCGCGCCGCGTCGAGGAGCGCGTTGACGTCGGCGTCGTCCGTCGGTGGCGGGGAAGGCGAGGCGGCGCTCATGGCCGGAGGGAACCACGGACCGCCCAGTCGGACAAGTGGCTCCGATCACGCGTGGCCGCGTGATAAGATGATCGGCGCAGCGCCATGCAAATCTCCGCCGAGCGTGCGCCCGAGCCGGCTCCCGAATCGATCTGCGTCAACTGCGGCTGCACGCGCGTCGCCGAGTTCTGCGCCGGCTGCGGCCAGCGCACGCCCACCGACGGCGACTACTCGCTGCGCTCGTTTCTGCGCGCCGCGCTCGGCCACGTCACCAACTACGACGGGCGCCTGCTGTCGACGCTGCGCAAGCTCTTTTTCCGCCCCGGCCAGCTCGCGCGCGATCACTTCGAAGGGCGCCGCGCGCAGCACCTCGATCCGTTCCGCATCTTCGTGCTGGCGAACCTCGCCGCCTGGCTGATCACGCCGCACACGGGCCTGCACGGCTTCAGCGTCGCCTACGGCCAGCGCTACGCCGCCCTGGCGCGGCTGTGGATGCGTCTCGTCGACGTGCGCGCCTACCTCACCGGCGTGCCGAGCGCCACGCTGCTCGAGCGCATCGACGCCATCGGCTCGACGGAAAATTCGGTCGCGGTCTTGTGCCTGGTGCCGATGCTCGCGCTCGGGCTGTGGGCCGCGCTCGCCGGGCGCGGCTATCGCTACGTGCAGCACCTCGTCTTCGGCGCGCACTTCTACTGCATCCAGATTTGCTGCGCGCTCCTCTATATCGGCGTGCTGTTCCGGCCGATCGTGCTCTTCTGCAAGGCGCACGCGCCGTCGCTGGTGCCGGTGGTCGTGAACATCTGGTCCCAGCACATGGCGATGGCGCCGGCGCTGATGCTCTATCTGTACTTCGGATTGCGGCGCGCGTATCTGCTGTCGCCGAGGGAGAGCGCGTGGCGCGCGGTGGTGCTCGGTTTGTGGGCGTGTACCGTGTCGCGACTGTTCTTCGACGTCGCGTTCGTGCTCTGCCTGATTTGGGCGTGAGCGGCTAGGCGAGCTCGGCGAGCCACAAGGTCGGCTCGCGCTCGGCGGCGAACGCCTGCAGCGCGCGCAGCACGTCGACGGGCATCCCCTTGCACTCGACGCCGCAGCCGGCGGGCAGCCCGTCGCCGGCGAGCGACTCGTCGCGCACCCAGCGCACCACGCCGCCGAGCTCGACCTCGCCGCCATCGGGCAGCGTCAAGAGCAGATACACGCGCTCGCCGACGGGCGGCATGTCCCACGTGGCGACGAAGACGCCGCCGCTGGCGACGTCGTACGACAGCCCGGCGTAAAGCCCGTCGAGGCTGTCGCCGTCGAGCGTGGCGCACAGCGCCCAGCGCGGCAGCGAACGTAGCGGCGCACGGCCGACGTCGTTGGCGGCGGCGGGCGCGGCGTCGAGGATCGCGTCGAAGTCGACAGCGGGCTTGGTCTGTTTGGTCGCGAGCATGCCCGAGCTCAGTGCACGCGGCTTGCCAGCGTCTGACGGCGCCGAAGTGCGCGAACGGCGCGGGCGCGGCGCGGCGAGCGTCATTCGCTTGACGCTGGTTGCCGTCGGAACCATGGCGCCCGTCGGAAAAATGGCGCTAGCCCGATGTAGCCAAACGGGGTTTTCCTGCGACTCAGTAGGCGATCGGAGGACCGAGAACCAGCGACACCGTCGATTGCGCGCCGTTGCGGACGATGCCAACGCGCACCTCGGCGCCGGGCCCGTGGTCGACGATGAGCGCGCCGACGACGTAGGGCATCACGCTCGCGACCGACCGGCCGTCGACGGTCGCGATCAGGTCGCCGGCGCGCAATCCGGCGCGATCGGCCGGCGTGTGCGGCTGCACGAGGACGATGCGCGCGCCGAGGAACGCGGTCGTGTCGAAGTCCGCGCCGAAGAGGCCGGGCGATTGTGCGCTGCGCTCGACGAGCGCAACCTCGACGCTGCCGACTTGTCCCTCGGTCAACGCGAGCGACGCGCCGCCGGGGATGATCTGGATGTCGTCGCTCTTGCACTCGACGGCGATGGCGCTGGCGGGCACGCCTTCGAGCGTGAAGCGCCCGTCGACGTCGCTGATGGCGACGTTGATCGTGTCCCACGACGGCAGCCCGCTCGTCGAGCGCAGGCCGAACTGGCAGCGTGCGCCGGCCATCGGCGCGCCGCTGTGCCAGTCGAGCACG
>DASXOU010000016.1:0-2564 GCA_036494045.1 Polyangia bacterium
CACGGCGAGGCGCGGACCTTGCTACGTGCGTTTTACATGGCGATCCTACAAGCGCTGCTCGCGCTGATTTCGCGCTCCGCGGGCCAGATTTTGAACGCGGTGTTCGGTTGGGCGGTACGCGCTCTCTTCGGCCAGCCCTCGCCCAAGGAACAACCGTTGCTGACGGGCCTGGTGGCGGCGGCGGCGGCGTGGCCGGTGCTCCTCCTCGGCGTGGCGCTGCCCAAGGTGGCGGCGCTGCTTTTGGCGTTCGTGCCCTACCACAACAGCGTGCCGCCGTTCGTCGTGCGGCTGATCTGGCTGACGCTGGCAGTGGTCGTGCCGGTCGTGGTCGGGCTCGTCGTAGCATCGAAGGCGCCGCCGGGAAGCTTGCGCGAGCCGTTCGTGATGCGCGTGCTGCGCGGCTGGCCGATCACGATTGGATTGGCGGCGGCGTTCGTCGTCATGTTCGTGACCGTGCCGGCGCTCAAGGTCGCCGCGCTCCTGCGGCGTCATCAGCAGGAGCAGGTGCCGCTCGTGACCCACTCGTCGAACTATCACGACGTCGCCAAGATGATCTGCACGGTGCTCGATCGTCACGGCTATCAGTTCGCGTCGCTGAAGCCGGGCTGGTGGATGTCGGTGCCGACGACGATCCTGTTGAAGATGGGTGGCACCGCCTTCCGCGGTTACGTGCCCGATCGCCTGGAATACTTCCGCGACGGCAAGCTCGAAGCCGCGCTCTATCCCAACGGCCTGCTCCTGCGCGGCCCGCGACAGAAGGTGGCGCGCGCGCACGGCCTGGTCTCCGAGGCGCTGTCGCACTCGGAGGCGCTGCAGACGATGGACCCGCAGGCGCAGGCGCTGGAAAAACGCATCCACAGCTTGTGGGAGCTGTTCGATCGCGATCCGATCGGCAACGTCGCCTCGGACGCGTTCGACGAAGCGATGGGCAAGCTCGCGCGCGATCTCTCGCTCGCCGACGTGGCCTTCGAGGACTGGCAGATCCTCTATCGCGAGCTCTTGCAGCTCGATCGCGAGCTCGCCGGCCGCGCGCCGCTCATCGACGCCAAGCGCACTGTGGCCGAGCATCATCGCGACGCCACGCAAGCCGGCTGAGCAAATTTCCGCCGTCGCTGGCGCGTGATACCCTGGGCGCGGGCATCGTGTCTGCGCTGGAACCCACGCGCCGGGAGCGCCGTCCCACCGGGCGACGCATGAGCTACGGCCGATCGCTCGCCTGCTTGCCAATCGCGGCGGTGATCGCTGCGGGGTGCACCGGCTCGGCGGCGACGGCGGGGCCGCTGCGGCCGCTCGGATCGTTGCCGGCGCCACCCGCCGCCGGCGCGCAAGACTTGTGGGCGACCGACCCGGGCCAGCAGACGATGACGAGCCGCTGGTATCTCGATCTCGCCGGCGAGCCGGTCACCGTGGCGCTGACGTCGGACGTGGCCGGCGCGCACATCAGCGGCAGCGCCACCGGTGGCGACGGCGAGACCGACGTCGTCGACAACGTCGCCTGGGACGCCGGCACCGGCGTGCTCGACTTCCGCCGCCTCGACGGCGGCATCGCGCAGTGGGTGCATGCGCGCGCCGTCGAAGGCGTGGTCACCGGCCGCCTCGGCTACAGCGCCGTCGGCGACGAGCCGCCCGCGTCGCTCGACGCCTACAACGGTCACGTCGTCGGCTGGAACGACTACTATTTTTCCGAGGACATCGTGCCACGCGTGTTCGACGTCGAGGTCGCCGGGCAGCTGGCGCGGCTGCGCCTCGACCGCGACGCCGGCGGCGCCATCGTCGGGCGGTTCAAGGTCTACGCCGACGAGGAATTCGGCAACGCCGACGAAGAGGTCGAGTACGACATCGACGTGCAGACATGGGACGGGCACACCCTCGCCTTTTCGCGCAGCGGCCCATCGTTCACGCAGACCTTCGCGGCCACCGTCGACGGCGACAACCTCCTCGGCACCATGAGCGCCAGCGACAGCGACGGCCCGTCGGAGATGGACGGCACGCGCGTCGAGCTCCTCGCCTACGGCCTGGTCGCGCGCGACGGCCCCACGCGCGACGATTGGCAAGCGCGCACGCGCCGCCAGCTCGCGCACCTCATGATGACGGACAATCCCGCGCCCCTGTCGCTGTCGGTCGACCGCGCGCCGGCCACCCTCACCTTCGCCGACGACAAGGTCGCCGCCGATCGCGACGACGACGCCAATCAATGGTCGCCCGACTACGCCGTCGACGAGCTGCATCTCGCCGCCGCGCTGCCGAACCCGTACGGCGGCGCGGACTTCAAGCGCCTCCTACACGGCTATTTGACCACGCCGTCGGGCGAGGCGCCGCCGTCGGGCTGGCCGGCGATCGTGGTGCTCAACGGCCACGGCGGCAGCGCCCAGGGCACGCTCGATCCGTACACGCCGGTCTATTGGTACGGTGACGCCTGGGCGCGACGCGGTTATGTCGTGCTCGCACTCGACGTCGGCCACCGTCCACTCGCCGATCGCGCGAGCCTCTATCGAGACTATGTCAACGGCGACGCGCCCAGCGCGGGCAACGGCCCGCATCCGGCGATCCACGACGCGGCGCTC
>DASXOU010000017.1:0-6724 GCA_036494045.1 Polyangia bacterium
CGACGAGGCGATCGGCTTCGCCGGCGAGCTCGCCGCCGCCACCGGCATCGCCGCCGACTTCGAGCGCGCCGACGTCTACGATTGGCTGCCGCGCGCGGCGCGCGAGCGGCGGCGCTTCGATCGCGTGTTCATGACCTACGGCGTGCTCGGCTGGATGTCGGATCTGGAGCTCTTGTTTCGCGGCGTGGCGGCGGTGCTCGAGCACGGCGGGCGCGTGGTCAGCCTCGAGTTTCATCCCGCGGCCATGGTCTTCGACTGGGACCTGCAGCTTCGCTATCCCTATTTCCGCGAGGCGGGCCCCTATCGCCAACAGGACGGCATCGGCGATTACGTGGCGCTTGCGGGCGCGGCGCTGACGCCGAGCGGCTGGCTCGACGGCGAGAAGGACTTCAAGAACCCGCACGTCGTGTGGGAGTTCCCGCACGCGATCTCGGAGCTGGTCGGCGCGGCGCTCGCGGCGGGCTTGCGCATCGAAGCGCTGCGCGAGTGGCCGTATGCCAACGGGTTCCGTCCGTTCAAGGACATGCGCGAGCTGGCGGGGCGCCGCTTCGCGCTCCCGGAAGGCAAGCCGGAGCTGCCGCTGATGTTGGGGATGGTAGCGGTAAAACCGTAAGGATCGGCGATCTACGCGCGTTTACGCGACGTAGACGCGGCGGTCGGCGTCGACGCCGACGAACGCGATCGAGCCTTCGGGCAGCTCGTGCGCCTCGCCGTTCACCGGGCGCTTGTCGCCCTCGTCGTCACGCAGACGAATCTGCTCGTACTCGGCGAACGTGTACTTCTTGCGATCGAGGAGCGGCGCCGCCAGCGCCAGCGAATCGGCGAACGCGCCCGCGCCCTTGACCACGCGCCCCGCGAAATATTCGGCGCAGCAGCCCGACCCGTAGCTGAAGAGGCCAATGCGCTGCCCTTCGAGCTCGCCCGCTTCCGCCTCGAGCAGCGACGCCAGCGCCAGGTACAACGACCCGGTGTAGATGTTGCCGACCTGCGACGGCAGCCTGAGCGACGACGCGACCTCGGCGGCGTAGCTCGCGTCGGCCTCGGCCTCGCTCGCGCCCTCGAGCGACATCACGTGGCGATGCGCCTTCTTCGCCATCTTGCCGTACGGCACGTGATAGCAGCGGCGCGCCAGCTTGTCGGTGTTCCCCGTCGCTGCCGACGCTTCCTGCCAGCCCTTGTAGGCGCCGGCGAGCGCGTCGAGATAGCACTGCACCGAGTGGTGCCCGTCGACGACCGCTTCCTTGCTATACAGCGGGCGCCAGAAGTCGTTGACGTCCTGCGCGTACGAGCCGGTGACGCCGACCTCGAGCGCGAGCAGGCGCGGATTCTCCGAGACGAGGATGGCGACGGCGCCGGCGCCCTGCGTCGGCTCGCCCGGCGTGGTCAGGCCGTAGCGCGCGATGTCGGTGCACACGATGAGCGCCTTCTTGCCGCGCGCCGAGCCGGCCGCGATCCAATCGAGCGCCGCCAACAGGCCCGCCGTGCCGCCGAAGCAGGCGTGCTTGGCCTCGAACACGCGGCACTGCTGCGGCAGCCCGAGCAGCCGATGCAGATACGCCGCCACCGGCTTCGAGTGATCGACCGCGGTCTCGGTGCCGACGACGCAGAGCCCGATCGTGGACGGGTCCACATTCGACGTCGCGAACAGCCGCCGCGCCGCCGTGGCCGCGAGCGCCACCGGATCTTCATGCTGGCGCGCGACCGCCATGCGCTGTACGCCGAGCCCCTCGACGTACTTGCCGGCGGGAACGCCACGCGCGGCGGCGAGGTCGGCGAGATCGAGGTATCCCTCGGGGACTGCGAGCGCGATGGCGTCGATTCCGATCGTAGGCATGAACCCTCCGTGTGTATGTGCCGCATGAGCAACGGCGGTGCCACGTTGCCGGCCGCGAATTGACGCGGGTTTCCGACGGAGGGGGCGTCCGGGTCGCGCGATTCCGCACGTTCTTGCGCGAAATCGAACGTGCAGCCGCCGCCGGGCTGCGCTTATGATGCGCCCATGTTTCGTGCCTTTTTCCTGCTCCAAGTACTCTTGGCGGCGAGCTCGGTCGCCTGCTCGTCGTCGCCCAAGCCGCCGCCGACCAACCCGCTCGTTGCCGCGCGCCCGTACGATTGGGATCAGCCGGCCGGCTACGACAAGTCGAAGTCGTATCCATTGATCGTGCTGTTGCACGGCTACGGCGCCAACGGCTTCGTGCAGGACGCGCTCTTCGGCTTCGCGCAGCTCGCCGACGACAAGCAGGTCTTCGTCGCCCATCCCGACGGTACGCTCGACGAAACCGGCGCACGGTTCTGGAACGCCACCGACGCCTGCTGCGACACCTACGGCACCGGCGTCGACGACGTCGCCTACGTGAACGCGGTCATCGACGATATGGAGGCGAACTTCAACATCGACAAGAAGCGCGTCTTCATCACCGGCCACTCGAACGGCGGCTTCATGTCGCATCGCATGGCCTGCGACGCCGCCGGGCGCGTGGCTGCGATCATGGCGCTCGCCGGCGACAACTGGCAGGACCCGTCGAAGTGCAATCCGTCGGAGCCGGTGGCGGTGCTGCAGGTCCACGGCGACGCCGACACCATCGTGCCCTACGACGGAATGGGCCTCATGCCGTCGGCGATGCAGTCGGTGGGCTCGTGGGCGGTCAAGAACGGCTGCACCGGCGATCTCACCGACACCGGCGCGACCTACGACATCGATCTCGACCTCGCCGGCAACGAGACGACGGCGGCCGCGTATACGTGCACCGCCGGCGCCGCCGAGCTGTGGACGATCCACGGCGGCCAGCACGTGCCGGCGCGGTTGTTGCCCAATTGGGGCAATGATGTATTCGATTGGTTGATGCAACACCCGAAGTCATGACGTCGGTGATCTTCATTCACGGGATGTTCGTGACGCCCCTGTGCTGGAGCGGCTGGATCGATCGTTTCAACGCGCGCGGCATCTTGTGCGAGGCGCCGCCGTGGCCGCGTCACGACGCGCCGCCGGCGGAGCTGCGCGCGCGCCATCCCGACGAGGCGCTGGGCAAGCTGACGCTGCCGGAGCTGGTCGCGCACTTCGAGACGATCGTGAGAAAGCAGCCGTCGCCGCCGGTGCTCGTCGGACACTCGATGGGCGGCCTCATCGTGCAGCTGCTCCTCAATCGCGGCCTCGGCGCGCGCGGCGTGGCCATCGACTCGGCGCCGCCCAAGGGCGTGCTCGTCCTGCGCTGGTCGATGCTGCGCGCGAACTTCCCGCTCTTCTTCGGCGGCGCGCCGTTTCTCATGAGCGAGAAGCAGTGGCGCTACGCGTTCGACAACGTCTCGACGCCCGAGGAGGTGCACGCGCATTACGACAAGCAGCTCGTGCCCGAGTCGAAGCGCGTGGGCCGTGGCGCGCTCGGCGCGGCGCTCGATTGGCAGGCGCCGCACGCGCCGCTGCTCGTCGTCGGCGGCGGCGCCGACCACATCATCCCGCCGGCGGTGAACCGCGCCAACGTCAAGAAGTACAAGCACGGCGAGTCGCGCGTCGATTACAAGGAGTTCCCCGGCCGCACGCACTACGGGATCCTCGACGGCAAGGACTGGCAAGAGGTGTGCGACTTCGTCGGCGAGTGGATCCAGGCACCATGAACGTGGGCATTCTCGGCGCCGGATCGATCGGCGCCTACATCGGCGGGCGGCTGACCGCGTCGGGCGTGACCACGGTGCTGGTCGCGCGCCAGGGCCTCGTCGACGCCGTCGCCAGGCACGGGCTGCATCTGACGGCGCTCGACGGCTTCGACGTGACGCTGCGTCCCGATCAGGTGCACATCGTCGCCAATCCGATGGTGCTGGCGAGCTGCGACTTCATCCTCGTGACCGTCAAGGGGCACGACACGGTGCACGTGGCGCGGCAGCTGCCAACGGTGATTCGCCACGACGCCGTCGTCGTCAGCTTCCAGAACGGCGTCGGCAACGTCGAGATCCTGCATCGCGCGCTCGGCGAGCACGCGGTCTTGCCGGGGATGGTGCCGTTCAACGTCTTGCGCAAGAGCGAGGCGCACCTGCATCAGGGGACCAGCGGCGTGCTCGCGATCCAGTCGCTGCCTGACCGGCGTCACCTGCCGCTCGTCGAGGCGCTGCAGAAGGCGGGGCTGCCGACCGAGGCGTTTCCCGACATGCGCGGCGTGCAGTGGGGCAAGCTGCTGGTCAACCTGAACAACTCGATCAACGCGCTGTCGGGGCTGCCGCTGCAGCAGCAATTGGCGCAGCGGCCCTATCGCAAGATCATGGCCGCGTGCGTGCGCGAAGGGCTGCGCGTGCTCAAGCGCGCCGGGATCAAGCCGCGCATCGACGCGCCGCTGCCGCCGTCGCTGGTGCCGGCGCTGATGGAGCTGCCCAACGGCCTGTTCAACATGATGGCGAAGAAGATCGTCGCCATCGATCCCAACGCGCGCAGCTCCATGTGGGAGGACCTGCAGCGCGGGCGCAAGACCGAGGTCGATCTATTGAACGGCGAGATCGTGCGGCTCGGCGCGCAGCTCGACGTGCCGACGCCGATCAACCAGCGCATCGTCGATCTGGTCAAGGAAGCCGAGCATCGCGGCGCGCCACCGTCGCTGCCGGCCGACGAGCTGCAGCGGCGCGTGCTGCACCCGTGACCACGGCGCAACAGATCGCCGGCTTCATCGCCAAGTTCACGCTCGCGATGCAGAAGGAGGCGCGCGCGGCGCGACGCGCGATCAGAAAGTGGCTGCCGACGGCGACCGAGCTCGTGTACGACAACTATAATGGGCTCGTGTTCGGCTTCGCGCCGGGCGAGCGCGCCTCGGAAGCGATCTTGTCGATCGTGATCATGCCCGACCACGTGACCTTGTGCTTCTTGCGCGGGACGGCGCTCGACGATCCGCACAAGATCCTGCGCGGCTCGGGCTCGACGGTGCGCCACATCCGCCTCGACGGCGGCGCCGTCGCCGGGCTCGGCCGCGCACCGGTCCGCGCCCTCATCCGCCAGGCGATCGCCCGCGCCAAGCCTCCGCTACCGAAAACCGGCCGCGGCAAATCGCTGGTCCGCGCCATCGTCAAAAACCAGCGCCCCCGCCGCCCCAAGAAGTAGCCTCGGCGGTTGGTCTTGCAGCGTGTGGTCGGTTCCGGCGGCGTAAAGGGCCGCGTCGCGCGGAGCGCCAGCGCAGCGCGAGATGAAGCGGCCCGCTGGAGTCGCACGCCGCGCAGCGGCGACTGCGACGGATTCCGACGCCGGAAACGACCACATGCTGCAACGGCCAACCGCCGCGCGCGTGCGCCGCCCTACTGCTCGACGAAGACGTACTCGTGCTGCCCGTCGCGCGTCGTCAGTGTGCGCTTGCCGTCCTTCTCGCCGACGACGAACTCGAAGCCGAGCGCCCCCGGCTCGATGGTGAACAGCGATATCGTGCCGTCGTCGTTCTTGCGCGACGCCATCGCGCTGTGCCACTCGCCGAAGTCGAACACGGTCTCCTTGCCCTTCTTCGACACGCCGATGTCGCCGAGCGACTTGTCGTGATACTTCGCCGCCAGCTTGGCGACGACCGCTTCGTCGGCCGGCACCACCAGCCGCTTGCGCTCGACGCCGATCTCCTCCTTGTGCCGCGCGATCGAGGTCATCACGTCTTCGTCGGCCTCGTGCTCGCCGTCGTACAAGACCTCGAGCACCTTGCGCACGAACGGCCCGCGCAAGATCACGCCGGCGTCGGCGTTGGTCAGGATCACGCCGCCCACGTCGGCGTCGGGGATCCAGAACATGTCGCTGTGGTAGCCGAGCAGGTCGCCGCCGTGATGCACGACCGGCACGCCCCAGCGCGAGTTGACCATGAGGCCCATGCCATACGTGTGGTCCTCGCCGATCATCACCTGCGGCGCGCGCCGCGCCATCAGCGCCGACTCCGACACGAACGTCTTGCCGTTGGGCAGCTTGCCTTTGGCCAGCTCCATCTGCACGTACTTCAGCATGTCGTTGACGCTCGACCAGGCGCCGCCGGCGGGACGCACCGGCACGATCGCGTAGTTGAGATCCATGCGCGCGACCGCCGTCTTGCCGTCGACGTCCTCGCCGTGCGGCGAGGCGTGGTCGGCCTTGAGCGCGCGCTTGAAGTCGAACGTGGTCGCGTTCATCTTGAGCGGCGCGAAGATCTCCTTCTTCATGACGTCGTCGTAAGCGACCCCGAGCTCCTTGTTCGGCTCGAGCACGTGGCCGCCGATGAAGCCGGCCGCCGCCGCCATCAAGTTCGAATATTGGAAGACCTCGCCGAACTTCGAGGTCGGCTGAAACGTGCCGAGCAGCGTCAGCGAGCTCTTCGGCGTCGCGTCCTTGAACTCGAACAGCCACGGCAGATCTTCACGCGGCATGCCGGTGCACGCGCACACGAGGTGCTTCATGAGCACGTGCTTGGTGGTGTCGGCGTCGCCGAGCTTGAAGTCGGGGTAGACCTGCGTGACCGGCGTGTCCCACGTGAACTTGCCGCGATCGACCTCCTTCGCCAACAACAGCGTCGACAGCGCCTTGGTGTTCGAGGCGATGAGGAAGAGCGAGTTGGCGTCGACGGGCGCCGGCTTGCCGAGCTCGCGCACGCCGAAGCCGCCGGCGAAGACGACCTTGCCGTGATCGATGAGCCCGATGGCCACGCCCGGCACCTCGGCTGCCTTCTGCGCCTTGCCGATGAAGTCGGTGAGGATCTTGACGCGCGCCGCGTCGAGCGGATGCGCGGTCTTGCCGGCGAACGACTCG
>DASXOU010000018.1:0-1929 GCA_036494045.1 Polyangia bacterium
GACGACGATCGCCGAGGTCACCGAGGGCGCGCGCCCGATCGCCGAAGTGCCGGCGTCGCTCTTGCGCGCGGCCGCGCTTCCCGTCGCGGCGCTGGCGCGTCTCGGCGTGCCGCTGCCATTCAGCGCCGGCAACGTCGCCTATCTCGGCCACCACGGCTACTACGCCTCCGCGCGCGCCCAAGCCGCGCTCGACTACCGCACGCGCGAGGCCCGCGAGACGCTCGCCGACGCCGCGCGATGGTTCAGCTCGCAGTCGCTGCTCTAAGCAGCGTCACATTGGTTGCGAGACAGCGTCTCAGCTCGGCAGCGTGATCTCGCCGACGAAAGCGCGCAAGAGGCGCTCGCGGCCGCGTACGCGTGGCTGTCGGAGGGGATTACTTGCGGAGCGAGACGTAGCCGGTGCCGAGCGCGGCCATCGCGTTGAGCGCGAGCCACAGCGCCGGAACGGCGACCGTGCCGGCGACGGCGACGAAGGCCAGGTGCGCGCCGACGCCGAGCGCGAAGCCCGCCGCCAGCCGGCGGCCGCGCGTCGTGCCGTAGAGCACGAGCATGGCGGCGATTGGCGCGAGCGCCGAGTGGAACGCCCACGCGCCGACGCTGCCGAACGTCGTCGGCTCCCACGCAGGGAAGCCGTGCGCGAGGATCGCAGCCGCCGGCACGTGGAACAGCTGCGGTAGGAAGAAGAGGCCGCTGGCGCCCATGATCATCGTCGCGAAGCCGCCGAAGCCGAGGCCGATGGCCGCGCGCCCGAGGCGACGCAACCGCACCAGCATCAGCGCGAAGAAGCCGAGCGCCGCGCCGAGCTCCAGCCCGCCGTAGCCGAGCTGCGCCTTCTTGACCGCCGCCGCGGCGTCGACGATGCCGGCGCCGTAGCGGTTCTGATTGTCCTTGAAGCCCGACTTCGGCTTGCGCGCCGTCTCCTTGAGCACCTTCTCGACGGCGTCGGGATTGGTGACGCCCTGGCCGACGACGAGCGCGGCCACGCCGGCGATGTGCGGCGACGCCATCGACGTGCCCATGAACCACAGGTAATCGGTCTGCGAGATGTTGCCGGGGACGATGGTGTTCTGCAGAACGCCGTCGGGCTGCCCGTCGCCGTTCTGGTCGACGCGGGTGTTGCCGCCGGGCGCCGCCACGTCGATCTCCTTGCCCCAGTTCGAGTAGAACGTGGTCGTCTCGTCGAACTGCGTGGCGGCGACGGCGATGGCGTAGGGATACGCGGCCGGATAGCTTACCTTGCCGCGGCCGTCGTTGCCGGCGGCGCAGACGACGACGACGCCCTTGTCGTGCGCGTACTTCACCGCCTTGGCGAGCACCGACGAGGCCATCGGACCGCCGAGCGACATGTTGATGACCTTGGCGCCGTGATCGGCCGCCCAGCGGATGCCGTTGGCGATGCCGCTCACCGAGCCCGAGCCGCGCGCCGACAGAACCTTGATCGGCATGATCTTGGCGTGGAACGCGACGCCGGCGACGCCCAGGCCGTTGTGCGTCGACTGCGCGATCGTCCCGGCGACGTGCGTGCCGTGGCCGTGATCGTCGGCGGCGTTGGGGCTGTCGGTGACGAAGTTCCAGCCGGGGACGATCTCGGTCTCGTTGAGATCGGGGACCTTGGCGACGCCGGTGTCGATGACGGCGACGATGACGCCGTCACCCTGCGCGGCCTTCCACGTGTCCATCATGTGGATCTGCTGCAGGTGCCACTGATCCTTGAAGCGCGGATCGTTCGGGAAATCTTTGTGCAGCGTGACGTCTTCGCGGGCAGGAAGCGCCTCGTCGTTGGCGTCGAGCGCGTCCTCGGGCAGGCCGTAGGTGAACTCGAAATCGGCGGCCTCGACGTCGGGGTTGGCGCGCAGCTCGGCGAGCAGATGCGCGGTGTCGCCGGCGTCGACCGTGTAGATTTCGTCGGCGTCCACTTCCTCGCGCGAG
>DASXOU010000019.1:0-4416 GCA_036494045.1 Polyangia bacterium
GTCGACGATGGCGCGGCCGGCGGCGGCGAAGCGCGCGCGCAGCTCCGGCGGCACGAAGCCGGTCGGCTGCGCGTCCGGATCGATCGGCTGCTCGCCGAGGAGGATGCGCAGGCTGGCCTCGCCGTACGTCGACGGATCGAGGCGCGGGCGCGCCGGCGCGCGATGCGCGGCGCCGACGGTGTGCAGGCGCGCGACCAGGCGGCCGAGCTGACGCAGCGATTCGTCGTCGAGCTCCTCGGGCGCGCGGCCGCGCGCTTTGGCGAACGCGGCGAAGTAAATGACGCCGCCTTCCACGGCGAGCTCGCCGATCGTCGCGCCGTCGTCGCGCACGATCGGCGGCACCACCGGGATCTCGGCGGCGTGCAGCTCGGCGAGGAACGCGTGCTCGTCGAGGATCGCCGCCTTCGACCAGCGGCCGGGGCGATAGAACTTGGCGACGATGCGCGTTTCGTCCTCGAGCTCGACCTCGTAGACGCGGTTCTCGAGCGAGTTGAGCGCGAGCGCGCGGCCGGTGGCGCGGCGGCCGCCGAACTCGACGGCGTCGAGGATGCGCTCGGGCGTGAGCGCGAAGAACTGCTCGACGACGCCGCTCATGGGCGCACGCTCATTTGCCGGCGAGCCGGCGATTTTCGAGCGCCTCGCGCACCACGCGATCCTTGTCGGCGCCGAGGAGCGCGAGCGCTTCGGTCGGCGCCGCGGGATGGCGCGCGACCATCGTGCGCACGCGAACGTATTCGCTGCGCGCCAGCTCGACGAGACGCGCCGGCGGCGTCGCCGGCGCGGCGGCGTCGGCGAGGCCGCGATCGAGATCGTCGGCGTGCTCGGCCTGTTGCGCCTCGACCTCGCGCGCGATCCACGCGGCGAAGCGCGCGCGCGTGGCCGTCCACGCAGCCGCGAGCTCTTCGGTGCTCGCGCTCTTCGCCGCCGCCAGCGCCCTCGGCGGATCGTCCTCGTCGCTGGTGAGCGCGAGCGCGACCAGCGGCGCCGACAGCGACACCGGCGGCGCGCCTTTGCCGGCGGCGAGCGCCCGCGCGACGATGAACGCCGTCGAGCGATGAGTCTTCTTGGCGGCGTCCTCGATCTCTTTGGCGATGGCGGGCGGAAGCTCGATCGAAGGGGACTTACCCTTGGGCGGCACGACGCGAGCGTATCACGGCGAAGGCGTACCGCTCAGCTGCAGCACCACGCCACCCTCGGCGCCGGGCGCGTCGGCGTCGACGATCAAGTGATACTTGCCGGCGGGCAGCGCCGCCAGGTTGATGCTGCCGGTCGACTGATCCGCCGACTGCGTGCAGCTCACCAGCGCGCCCGCGTCGCACGCCGCCAGGTCGTTGATGTCGGTGTAGAGCGCGAAGTCGTGGTTGCCCGCTTGCGCCCACTCGATCTTCAGGTTCGCCTTCGCCGGCACCGTGAAGTCGACGTCGGCGTCCTGGCCGCCCGGCATGGTCGCGCACGGCGAGACGAACTTGTCGCCGTTTCCGGCCGTCTGCACCGTCGTCGACACCGTCGAGCCGTCGAGCGGCACGGTGCCGAGCGACGAATCGGGCGCGCACACGAACTTCTGGCAATAGGGCGAGGTCACGCACTTCAAGTCGTCGCAGTCGGTGTGTCCATCGCCGTCGTCGTCGATGCCGTTGTTGCAGATCTCGAGCGTCTTCTCCTGCACGCCGAAGAGCGTGAGGTTGACCGAGCCTTCGTCGCCGGGCGCGAACGCTTCGACGAGCACGTCGTAGGTGCCCGGCTGCAGGTTGGGCATGACGAAGTTGCAGCCGAACGGCAGCACCGACGGATCGGCGCAGTTGACCGGGTTGGCGTCGCAGGCGTCGAGCGGCTGCACCAGCTGCGTGAGCTGCAGGACCTGCGAGCCCGACTCGTCGCACTGGTAGCCGAGCCCCATTGGTTGCGTCAAATGTACGCGAACTACTTTCGACTTGCCGCCGCCCTTGGCGCACTTGGCGTTGTAGTAGTCGGTGCCGCTCGAGACGTCGAGCGTGGCCGACGCTTGCGTGCCCCACACGAAGTCGCCGAGATCGACGTCGGGCGTGCAGATGGGCGGCTTGCAGCCGTCGACGCCGTAGCAGGCCGGATCGTCGCAGTCGGTGAGCCCGTTGCCGTCGTCGTCGACGCCGTTGTTGCAGATCTCCTGCCCGCGGTTGACGAACGCCGAGACGCTGATGTGCATCGGCCCTTCGGCGCCCGATTGGATGGCCTTGAAGATGAAGAGGAAGTCGCCCGGCCCGCGCGGCGAGAACGCGACGGTGCCGCCCGACGCGCCGCCCGGGTAGTAGCAGCTCATCTGATCGGTGTCGCACGCCTCGCCCGGCGGCGGCGTCTGGAAGATGGTGATGACGTGATCGGAGCCGTTACTTTGCGTCCAATTGACAAGAACTCCCGCGGTCTGGTGCAGCGTGAAGCGCACCACGTAGTCGTTGCCGGTCGAGGTGCCGGCGCAGGTCGGGTGGTAGCGGTTCGACGTGGTCGTGGTGTCGAAGTCGGCGGTCTTGGGCGGATCGCCGACGACGAGCGCGCCCAGATTGAGCTCGGGCTTGCACTCGACGTCGACGCAGTTGGGCGCGTTGATGCACGCGGCGTCGGCGCAATCGACCAGGCCGTTGCCGTCGTCGTCGACGCCGTTGTCGCAGATCTCGGGGCCGTGACCCGTCGACAGGCGCACCGTGGTCGGGCCCTGCGTGCCGGGGAACGACTGCACGATGATGTAATAGGTGCCGGCGGTGAGCGTCGACGCCGGCAGCGTGGTGGTGAAGGTCGCCGCTTCGCCGACCTTCAAGCAGGTGACGAGGTTGGCGTCGCACGCCTGGCCGAAGCCGGCGCGCTCGATGGAGACCACGTGCGCCGCGCCCGACGGCTGCGCGAAGTCGAGGCGCACGTCGGTGGCGCCGTCGACGGTGAACTCGCCGACGCGCGCGGTGCCGCCGGGGAAGGCGCAGGTGTTGTACTCGGCGGTCGCCATGCGCGTGTCGAAGGTGCGCGTCTGATCGTAGTCGTGCTCGCTGAGCGTGCCGTACTCGATCTCGGGCATGCAGGTGGTGTGCAGGCACTGCGGCAGCGTGTTGCAGCCGGGCTTGTTGCAGTCGATGCCGCCGTTGCCGTCGCTGCAATCGACGGACATGTCCGTCGACGGCGGCGTGCCGGCCATGTCGTGCGAGACGTTGGCGCAGAACGGATCCATGAAGCACGCCGGATCGGCGCAGTCGACGAGGCCGTTGTCGTCGTCGTCGATGCCGTTGTCGCAGATCTCGTGGCCGGGCATGTGGCAGTGCGGATCGCTCTCGCAGCGCGGATCGGTGCACGGGATGGTCGTGCCGCAGGCCGGGTTGCCCATGTCGCCGCCGCGCATGTCGCCGCGCATGCCGCGCATGTCTTCGGGCCGCATGTCGCGCTGACCGCGCATGTCCTCGGGCCGCATGTCGAGCGACATGTCGCGGCCCATGTCGAGCCCGGCCATGTCGGCTTCGCAGTGCGCGCCCGCGGGACAGTCGGCGCTGCTGCCGACGAGCGACGAGCGGCCGCAGCCGCCGAGCGCCAACGCCGTGAGCGAAAGCGCCAGTGGCGCGAACGCGGCGAAGCCCCCAGAACGGCGCATCCTCGGCATTATGCGCCTATTGCGCGTCCGCGGAAAGGATCACGACGGAATGCGCCGGAACGGCGACGGCGACGTGGTCGGAAGCGACCCCGAGATCGGCATCGGCGACGGTGACGTCGGTATCTTCGAGCGTGCCCGCGGTCAGCGTCGAGGCGTGGAGCGCGAAGCGCGCGCTCGACGGCAGCGTCACGTGGACGGTGCGCGCCGGCCCGTCGTCGACGCGGCGATCGACGAAGAGCACGGCCAGGTGCTGCGTGGCGGCGTCGCGCGTCGGCAGCGCCACCAGCGATCCGTCGTCGACCAGGCTCGCGTTCGGCGGCGACGCGACCAGCGCGATCGGTTGCAGCCGGCGCACCAGCGACGAGGCGAGGTAGCCCGGCTCCAGCGCCAGCGACGGGCCGATCGCGGCCGAATCGGCGAACGGGCCCGTCGGATCGGTCTCGATGAGGATGTGGCGCACGCACAAGAGCAGCTGCTCTTCGATCGCCATGCGCGTCATGTCGGCGGTGACGATGGCGTTGAGCAGCGTGCCGCCGTTGAAGAGGAAGCCGTACTCGGTGATCGCGACCTGCTTGTCGGGCGCCGTGGCGCGCAGATCGCGCACCGTCTTGCGCGCGCGCTCGGCGAGCCGGATGCGCGCGTCGTCGTCGACGGTGAAGTCGTAGGGATGGAGCACGAAGAAGTCGAACGCCGCGGGCGCGTCCGACAACAGGCGCGCGTTCCAGGCGTCGCCGCTGCCGTTGGCGGCATCGACGTCACCGACGGCGGACATGGCGTTCGAGGTGCCGTCGTATTGCGATGTCGCCGGCGCG
>DASXOU010000020.1:0-2034 GCA_036494045.1 Polyangia bacterium
GCCGAACACCAACAGATCCGACAGCGAGTTGCCGCCAAGGCGGTTGGCGCCGTTGATTCCCGCCGCGCATTCGCCGGCGGCGAACAGCCCCGGCACATTCGACATCTGCGAGTCGGCGTCGACGCGGATGCCGCCCATCACGTAGTGCGTGGTGGGGCCGACCTCCATCGGATCCTTGGTGATGTCGACGTTGGCCAGCTTCATGAACTGGTGATACATGGACGGCAGCTTCTTCTTGATGTGGTCGGCGCCGCCTTTGACGCGCGCCTTGATCCAGGCGATGTCGAGGAACACGCCGCCGTGCGGCGAGCCGCGCCCCGCCTTGATCTCGCGGACGATGCAGCGGGCGACGTGATCGCGCGTGAGCAGCTCGGGCGGGCGGCGCGCCGTCTTGTCGCCTTGCGTGTAGCGCCAACCCTCTTCTTCGTTGTCGGCGGTCTGCGGTTTGTAGTTGTCGGGGATGTCGTCGAACATGAAGCGGCGCCCCTCTTTGTTCTTGAGGATGCCGCCCTCGCCGCGCACGCCTTCGGTGACGAGGATGCCGCGCACCGACGGCGGCCACACCATGCCCGTCGGATGGAACTGCACGAACTCCATGTCGATGAGCTCGGCGCCCGCGTCGTACGCGAGCGTGTGCCCGTCGCCGGTGCACTCCCACGAGTTCGACGTGATCTTGTAGGCGCGCCCGATGCCGCCCGTCGCCAACACGACCGCCTTGGCCCGGAATACGTGGAAGTAGCCGCGCTCGCGATCGTAGGCGAAGGCGCCGCAGACGCGCTCGCCGTCCTTGAGCAGCGACACCACCGTCAGCTCCATGTGCACCTGGATGCCCTGGTGAATGCCGTGATCCTGCAGCGTGCGAATCATCTCGAGCCCGGTGCGATCGCCGACGTGTGCCAGGCGCGGGTAGCGATGGCCGCCGAAGTTGCGCTGGAGGATCTTGCCGTCCTTGGTGCGATCGAACAGCGCGCCCCACGCTTCCAATTCGCGCACGCGATCGGGCGCTTCCTTGGCGTGCAGCTCGGCCATGCGCCAGTTGTTGACGTATTGCCCGCCGCGCATGGTGTCGGCGAAGTGCACCTTCCAGCTGTCGCGCTCGTCGACGTTACCGAGCGCCGCGGCCATGCCGCCTTCGGCCATGACGGTGTGCGCTTTGCCGAGAAGCGACTTGCAGACGAGCCCGACCGACACGCCCGGCGTCGCCGCCGCTTCGATGGCCGCGCGCAATCCCGCGCCGCCGGCGCCGATGACCAGCACGTCGTACTCGTGCGTCTTGTACGAGTCGGCGTTCATCAGATGATTCTCCAGTCGTGAATGATGCCCATCGAGCACAGGCGAATGTAGACGTCGGTGAGCGCGACCGAGAAGAGACTGCACCACGCGAACGTCATGTGGCGCTTGTTGCACCAACTGACGCAGTCATAGGCGGTCTTGCGAACGGGCCGCCCCGAGAACTTGTCCATCCAGCCGCCGACGATGTGACGCAGCGAGTGACAGCCGAAGGTGTACGACGCCAGCAACACCACGTTCACTGCCATGACAATCGTGCCGACGCCAACGCCGAAGTGGCGCGCGCCGTCGTCGCCCTTCCACCACAGCGCCTGCCAGACGTCCCACGACAAGATGACGATGAAGACGAGCGCCGCGTACATGAAGTAGCGATGCACGTTCTGCAGGATGAGCGGGAACGAGCGCTCGCCCAAGTACGTCTTGCGCGGCTCACCGACGGCGCAGCCCGGCGGATCGGCCCAGAACGCTTTGTAGTAGGCGCCGCGATAGTAGTAGCAGGTCAAACGGAAGCCGCCGGGGAACGGCAGGATCAGCATCGCCACGGTGATCCACGCGGGAATCCACTTCGGGTGCTCCGCGATCCACGCCTGCTCGCCGCCCCAGATGAGCGGCGAATAGAGCGGCGACAGATACGGACCATAGCTGTAGTGAGCGCCTTGAAACGCCGCCCACGTCGCGTAGACGATGAACGAGCTGAACACGGTGAACGTGACGAGCGGCATGAGCCACCACGTGTCTCGTCGC
>DASXOU010000021.1:0-3726 GCA_036494045.1 Polyangia bacterium
CGATCTTGTGTACGCGCACGATGGCGGGGCTCATCGCGGGGACCCAGTTCGACATCGAGCGGATGGCGCGCGCGGTCGGACAGGGGCACCTGCTCGCGACCGAGGTCGCCGACTGGTTGGCGGCGCGCGGCGTGCCGTTCCGGCAGGCGCACGCGGCGGCGGGCGCGCTGGTGCGCGTGGCGAGCGCGCGCGGGGTCGAGATCGGCGAGCTGTCGCTGGCGGATCTGCGCGCGACGGTGCCGGACGTGACGTGGGACGAGTCGCTGTTCGCGGTGCTCGACGCGGGGCACGCGGTCGATCGGCGCGACGTCATCGGCGGGCCGGCGCGGGCGCGCGTGCAAAAGGCGATCGAAGCGGCGGAGCGCGAGCTCGGGGAGTAGCGATGCACCATTTCGAGTACAAGGGCGACGAGCTGTATTGCGAGGACGTACCGCTGGCCAAGATCGCAGCGGAAGTGGGCACGCCGGTCTACGTCTACAGCCACGCGACGCTCGAGCGTCACTACAAGGTGTTCAACGGCGCGCTCGGCGCGCACAAGCACATCATCTGCTACTCGGTGAAGGCGAACTCGAACCTGGCCGTCTTGCGCGCGCTCGTGGCCATGGGCGCGGGCGTCGACACGGTGTCGCGCGGGGAGATCTTTCGCGCGCTCAAGGTCGGCGCCGATCCGAAGAAGATCGTCTTCAGCGGCGTCGGCAAGCGTGAAGACGAGATCGAGTATGCGCTCGACATCGGCATCCTCGCCTTCAACGTGGAGTCGACGAGCGAGCTCGACGCGATCGAGCGCGTGGCGGCACGCGTGGGCAAGCGCGCGCCCATCTCGCTGCGCGTGAACCCCGACGTCGACGCCGAGACGCATCCGTACATCTCGACGGGCCTCAAGAAGAACAAGTTCGGCATTCCCGTGGCCGAGGCGAAGAAGACGTTCGTCGCGGCGCGCGGCATGAAGCACATCGAGATCGTCGGGATCGATTGTCACATCGGCTCGCAGCTGACCAAGACGTCGCCGTTCAAGGACGCGATCGCGCGCCTGGGCGAATTGGCGCGCGCACTCGTGGCCGAGGGCGTGTCGATTCGCTACGTCGACATCGGCGGCGGATTGGGGATTCCGTATAACCAGGAGGATCCGCCGTCGCCGCAGGAATACGGGCGCGCCATCGAAGAGGCGATGGCCGCGTTCCGCGGGCTGGACGTGACGCTGATCTGCGAGCCGGGGCGCGTGATCGTCGGCAACGCCGGCGTGCTCGTGACCAAGACGCTCTATTTGAAGCAGGGCGAGATCAAGAACTTCGTGATCGTCGACGCGGCGATGAACGATCTGATCCGGCCGGCGTTCTACGATTCGTATCACGCGATCTGGCCCCTCAAGAAGCAGAGTGCGCCCGCGAGCTACGTCGCCGACGTGGTCGGGCCGATCTGCGAGACCGGCGATTTTCTCGCGCGCGATCGGGCGCTCGGGCAAAAGCCGGCGGAGGGCGATCTCTTGGCGCTGATGTCGGCGGGCGCGTACGGTTTTACGATGTCCTCGAACTACAACACGCGTCCACGCGCGGCCGAGGTCATGGTCAAGGGCGCCGAATACGCGATCGTGCGCAAGCGCGAAGAGCTCGAGGACATGGTGCGCAACGAAGCGGTTCCGCCGTTCGTCGGCTGAGCGGCGCTACCACGATCCCTTCGCGAGCGTGACCGAGAAGCGCGGGACGAACGAGCCGGGCGCGGTCTGCGCTTGCTCGACGTTGAACGCGGGTAGCCCGAACGCCCAGCGCCCGCCGCCTTCGCGGCGCAAGAGCGCCTCGACGGGCGGAAGGTCGCCTTTGTATTTTCGCGTCAACACCGCGCCGGCGAGCAGGCCGAGCGCCATGCCGCCGAGCGCGTAACGCGCGCCGGTCTGAATGTCGTCTTCGCTCTTCGAGTTGTAGCCGATGACGTAGCCGAGCGCGAAGCCGAGACCGGTGCCGGCGAGGCCGCCGACGTCGATGAGGCCGACGCGGCCGCGGCTGAGCTCGAGCTTCCACGACAGGAGCGAGCCGGTGAGCAGACCCGCGGTGGTGCCGCCGAGCATGAACCAGCCGAACTGCGAGCCCGACGGATTGCGGAAGATCGATTGCGCGAGCAGCACGCCCGTCGCCGTGCCCCAGCCGCCACCGGTGTTGACGAGCGCGGCATCGCCGGCGGAGATGTCGAGCTTGCGCGCGATCAAAAAGCCCGCGGTCATGCCGATGCCGCTGCCGGCGATGGCGAGGCCGTAGACGAAGTTGGTCTTGATGTCGAGGCCGAGCGACAGGCCGGTGGCGATCGACGTGCCCCACACGGCGCTGCCGATCATGAGTGAGCTGTAGCCGACCTTGATGCCGTCGCGCGTCGAGAGGAATGAGCCGAGAAAGCCGGCGCCGAGGCCGGCGCCCGCCGACAACAAGTAGACGAGCAGGCCGGTGCCGCTGTTGGCGAAGCACGAGGTGTTCGCCGGGCAGGGACCGACGACCGACGCGACCAGGAGCGGACCGGCGGCGCCGCCAAACACCATCGACGCGATCACGAGCTCGACGCGACCGGAGCGGATCGGGCGGGTCAGCGTGACCTCGCGCTGGATCGGCTTGCCCGGCTTGACGTCGAGATCTTCGCGGTGCCACGGATAATCTTTGTGCTCGAGGAGCAGCTTGTGGCGGCCGACGTCGAGCGTGCCGGCGAACGGCGTCTCGCCGACGAGCCGCTCGTCGATGAACACACGCGCGCCGCGCGGACGCGTGAAGATCGACACCTGCGCCGTCGAGCGCTTGAGGCGATATTGATAAAAGTACGGCTGGCCGATCTCGACGGCGAGATCGTGCGCCTCCGCTTCCCAGCCCGGTTGCGCGAGCTCGAGCGTATACGCGCCCGCGGACAGCTTGAAGAGCGCGGGCGTCTCGGCTTCGCGACGCTTGCCGGCACCGTCGACGACCGCGGCGTGCACGTGCTCGGGGATGGTCGAGACCGAGACGCGCGCGGGCAGGTTGCGCAGGATGCGCAGGCGGTTCTGCACGATCGGGCGCTCGGGCGCGTCCTTGGGCGCTTCGGCGAGATAACGCTCGAACCAGGTGACCGACTGCGCGTAGTCGAGGAGGCGCTCGTAGGCCTGCGCGATGTTGTAGAGGACGTTGGGATGCGGCTTCAGGCGATAGGCGTCTTGATACTCGGCGATCGCCTCGTCGTAGTCGCCGGTGGCGTAGAGCTGCTGCGCTTTTTCGTAGTGCGCCTTGGCGGTGTCGGCGTCGGGCGTCGTGGTCGCGGGCGCGTTCGCCGGCGCGGGCGGCTCGTCAGCGCGCGCGGGCGCCACGGCGACCAGGGCTGCGACCACGGCCAACGCGACGCGCGCGCGTGGCATCAGTAGGGATTGGGCAGCGTCTCGCCCGTCGGCGGCTGCTCCTCGGACTTGCCGGCCGCCGGCGCGCCGCTCTTCTCGCCGCTGCGCGCGTGCCTTCCGCGCGGATGCGGCGTGAGCTCGACGCGCAACGTGTCGTCGGTGGTCGGCACGACTTGCGTGGCGCCGTCCTCGTAGCCTTCGAGATGGAACGTCAGCTTCGCCGGCACTTCCGATCGCGGCAACAAGATGTCGCGCGGCGCCGCGCCGAAGACGCGCGAGCCTTGCCGGATCTCCGCGCCCGGCGGCGTGGTCTCGACGTGCAGCACCACCGTCTTCGGCGCCATCGGCGGCGCGCTCGGCTTGGGCGGCGCGGCCGGCGTCGCGAT
>DASXOU010000022.1:0-5571 GCA_036494045.1 Polyangia bacterium
CCTTCAGCTCGGAGTCGTGCTGCTGCCACTAATGGCAGGCGCGCGTCAGATGCACAGCGGGCCGTCGCCGCCGGCGTCGGTCACGCAGGCCGACAGGCCGAGGGCGCTGCAGTCGATCGTCTGCATCATTCCCGATCCACACATGACGATGGCGTTGTCGCTGCAGGCAGCGTCGGCGGTGCAGTCGCTCGCCGTGGGCGTGCACGTGGGCGCGCCATCGACGATGGCGCAGGTCGAGCCGAGCGGCGCGCAGTCGTCGCGCACCTCTTGGCCGGCGAGGCACGTGACGCGCACGTCGCCGTCGCAGCGGGCGTCGCCGCAGGGTGGCCCCGACGGCATGCAGCCGGTGCGGCTCGCGTCGCTGCGGCAGGTGGCGTTGGGGATCGACGAGCGCGAGCAGTCGAAGCGATAGCGCAGGTTGGTGGTCGAGTCACAAAGCTCGAAGTAGCGGTTGCCGTCGCAGCTCGGATCCGCGCTCGGATCGCAGCGCGTGCCGTCGCTGCACGAGGCGTTGCCGTTGCCCTGGTCGAAGCAGCGCATGCCGCGGGCGGCGCAGTCGGTGACGAAGAGCGCGGCATCGGCGAGCATGGGATCGGCCGGTGCAGGCGAGTTGCAAGTGACGAGCAGCGCGCCGTCGCAGCTACTGCCGGGATGTGCGTCGCAATAGTCGCCGTCGTGGCCGCGCGAGACGCAGTCGAGGACGCCGGCGCAGTCGCTGCCGGCGTTCGCGCAATCGATCCAGCGGGCGAATTCGGCGGGCTCCGTGTCGAGCACGACGAACGTCTGCGGGGCGATCCAATAGTCGAGGCCCGACAGCAGGTAGACGGCGCACTCGTCGATCGAAGTCGCGATCGGCGCGCGGAAACAGGAGACCTCGAAGGCGCAGGCGCGGGCGATGTCGTCGAGCGACGGCAGCGTCGCCGGCGGCGTGGCGACGACGGGAAGCATCGGCGGCGACGCGTTGCACGCCGCGGAGAGGGCGGCGACGACGAGCCACGAGGCCGGACGACGCGCTCGCATGGCCCATTGTAGCGCGGTGCCCTCGGCGCTAGCGAGCGGCGACGGGCGGTGCTACGATCTTCGCGATGCGTTTCGTCGTCGTGGCCCTGCTTCTCGCGGCGCCGCTCGTCGCTGCCGCCAAACCGTGGAAGGATCATCCCATCCACATCATCCCCGGCGTGCCGCTCAAGGCCGAGGACATCAAGCCCTACGTGCCGCCCAACCTCCCGCCCGAGCCGGCGCCGGAGCCGTCGGACGTCAAGGTGGTCGAGGTGACCGCGCCCGAGGCGGTGATCGAGATTCGCCCCTGGTCGTCGCCGATGGTGGGCAACGCGATCAAGGGCGCGCGGCTGCCGGTGAAGGGGACGGCGAAGGCGACGCACGGCGGCTGCTCGTCGCACGTGTGGTACGCGCTCGAGCCGTACGGCTGGATCTGCGGGCACGAGGCGCGCCCGACCAACGAGCCGGCGACGACCGAGCAGGTGCTCAAGGTGCGCGAGGGATCGCGGCTGCCGTTTCAGTACGTGATGGTGCTGGTGAAGGACGAAGAGAAGCTGCCGATGTGGACGACGCTCGACGATCTGAAGAACGGCGCCGAGCCGGAGCGGCTGCTCAAGAAGGGCGACACGGTCGCGATCGAGAAGTCGATCGTGTGGAACGGCGAAAAATATTGGGTCAGCGTCGACGGCAAGGTGACGACGGCGGCGCACACCGCGATGATGGGCGGCGGCGCCGAGTGGCACGGCGTCGAGCTCGACGACAAGACGCCGCTGCCGTTCGGCTGGGTGACGCCGGACAAGGCGAACGTCTACACGGCGCCGCCCGAGAGCGCCAAGGCGAAGGCGGACGCGACGCTGGAGCGGCGCACGCGCGTGGCGATCGTCGACGAGCGCATGGTCGGGAAGAAGAAGTGGCTGAAGGTGACGGTGTCGGCGCCGCCGCCGGAGCCGACGTTCGGCAACATCATGGCCGAGAACGCGAAGAAGAAGGCGGCGGCGGAGGCGGCCGAAGGCGCGCAGCCGGCGACCGCGGACGGGGCGATCGTGAATATGCCCGAGATATGGATATCCGCGGATTCGGTAAACGAAGTGCGGTTATTGGAGCATCCGAAAACGGTACCGGCCGATATCACGAAATGGATCGACGTCGATTTGGGAGAGCAGGTGCTGGTGACCTACGACAACGACAAGCCGACGTTCGCCACGCTGATCTCGTCGGGGCGCGCCATCGCGACGCCGATGGGCACGTACCCGGTATGGGCCAAGGTGTCGGCGATAACGATGAAGAATCAGCCCTACGAAGATAAGCCTTACTATGTCAATAAAGTACCGTGGTCGACGTTCTTCCAATGGCATAACGCGATTCATGGCGCTTATTGGCATGACCGTTTCGGGGTTTCGAAATCACACGGCTGCGTGAACGCGTCGCCGCTCGACGCGCGCCACGTCTTCGAGTGGGTGACGCCGCCGCTGCCGCCCGGCTGGACCGGCCTGCGCCCGCTCGAGCTGCTCAAGTCGCCCTACGTGGTCGTGCGCAACTCGCACATGAAAAAGCAGTTCCGCCAGGACCGCCCGATCGGCCCGCCCGACCGCGGCCTCGAAGCGCAGCGCCTCGAGGAAGCCGACGCCGCCCGCGCCGCCGCCGCCGCCCAAGCCGCCCAGGCCGCCGCCACCGGCGGCCAACCAGCTCCCGGCACCCCCGCCACGCCCGCCCCCGCCACGCCCGAAGTCCCCAGCGTCGCCGCCCCGTCGACAGCCCCACCCGTCAAGCCGTAGCCAGTCGCCTAGGCGTCTTTGCCGAGCAGGGTATCGAAGGCCGCATCGACATCGTCGTTGCGCGAGTCGGGGATTGCCTGCGGGACCGGCGCTCCGCCGCGCACCGCCGCGATGCGTTTTTCGACGTCGCGGAAGTGCGGATCGCGCTTCATCACCTTCTCGTAATAATAGAGCGCCTCGCGCGGATCATTGAGCCGCTCGTACGCCTGCCCGAGCTCGAAGTACATCGACAGCGCCTCGCGCTCCGTGATCCCCTCGACGTACAGCCCCTTCTTGAACTGCCCGATCGCGTCCGTCTGCATCCCCTTTTCGAGGAAGCACAACCCGATCATCAAGTGGCACTGCACCTCGCGCGCCGGATCCTTCATCACGATCTTGAACTCGTTGATCGCGTCGTCGAGGAGCCCCATCTCTTTGTAGGCGATCCCGAGATCGTAGTGCGTCTCGAAGTCCTCCGCGGTCACGCCCTTCTCGATGACACCCTTGCGCGTCATCTCGAACGTGCCCGCCGGATCCGTCGCCGACGACGGCGCGGCGTCGACGTTGCCCGGCAGATCCGTCGGCAGCTCGGCGCTCATGTCCGCCGTCATCCCCGGCGTCTCGGCCACGTGCGCCAGCGACTGATCGGCGCCGCCCGCCGCCGACTCCATCGCCTCGAGGTCGCGCAGCTTGGCCGTCACCAGCGGGTGCATCGGATGCTTGGCGAGCAGGTTCTCGAGGATCGCGCGCGCCTCCTCGAACAGCGACTGCTGCGTGAAGAAGTCGGCCTCGTCGAGATCGTCCTCGAGCGAGCTGCCCGCGCCGGCGACCGGCCCCGAATCGGCGACTTGCAGGAGCGCCGCCGGCGTCTGCACCGTGCGCGTGATCGGCTTGCCCGCCTTCGACGACGAGACGATCGAGTCGTCGTCGACCTCCTCGTCCAGCATGGGCGACGGCGCCTTCATCGTCGCCGTGCCCTTGACCGGTCCCGAGCCGAGCGGCGGAAGATCGGCCTCGTCGACCTCTTCGCTGTGCCCGAACAGCGCCGCGTGATCGAACTTGAGCGGCGAGTCGTCGAAGCGCGTGTGCACGTCGGCCTCGTCGTCGGGCGGCGGCGCCGGCTTGCGCGCCGTCGACGTCGATCCCTTCGTCGCCGACTTCGGCATCGACGGCAGCGGCTTGCCCGCCGAAGGCTTCGGCGCCGTCGACGACCGGTCCGCCGGCTTCGCCGCCGAAGACTTCACCGGCGGCGCCATCACCGGCGGCGCCGACGTCACCGTCTGCGTCGGCGCCTTGTGCCGCCCCGAGGTCTCGCGCTCGACCACGGCCACGCCTTCGTCGATGGCGTGCGCCTCCGAATCGGTCGGCCCCAGCGACGCCTCCGACGAGTCGTCGAATCCGAATCGATCCTCGACCGCCGCCGACGCCGGCTCGTCGTCGAACCCGAAGCGATCCTCGACGTCCTCGCCGCCGCCCGCGTCGTCGTCGAACTCGCGCACGCGCGACGGCTCGACCACCACCGGGATCAGCTCGTCGTCCTGCTCGTCGGGCGTCGGAATGAGCTCTTCGGCGCGCCGCCGGCGATCCACGCTACCGGCGCCGACCACCGTCGGCCGCCGCGTCGACGGCAACAGGCCCGTATCCAAAATGTTCGACGCCTCGGCCACGTCGAACTCGTCGTCCGACAGCTCCTCGAGATCGTCGACGTCGAGCATCTCCGAGCCCGTGCCCTCGGGATCGCCGCCCACGTCGCTCAGGCCAATGGCGTTGGGCGCCGAATCGTACTCGTCGATCCCCGCCGTCGCCTCGTCCGCCGTCGGCGCGATGCGCTCGCCGAGCTCGCCGGCGGCGCGCGCGTTGCGCGGATCGATCTCGAGGATCTCGCGCAGGTAGCGCCGCTTACGCCCCGGCTCGGCGTTCTCCACGAGCGACCACATCTCCAGCACCGCCTCGTCCTTCTTGCCGAGGATGAGATAGAGCGCCTTGAGCTTCTCGCGCGCGCCGACGTGCTTCGGATTGCGTTCGAACGCGCGCTGCAGGTGCTCGATCGCTTTGGCGTGCAGGTTGTACTTGATGTAGACGTCGGTCTCGTTGAGGATTTTTGCGATCTCCTCCTCGGCACCGGCGCCGCCGGGCGCGCTCTGCGTCGTCGAATCGTCCGCTTCGACCGCGCTGAAGCCACGCGTCGGCGGATCTTCGATCGCGCTGCGCGGCGCCGAGTGCTGCGGCGCCTGCGGCTGTGGCGCCGGCTTCTGCCAGTCGCGCCCGCCGTCGACGTCGTCGACGGTGCGCATGCGCCCCGACGCGCTCATCGCCACCGGCCGCCCGCCCGTCGAGTTGTCCGGCTTGCGCGACGCCTGCGGCCGCGACGGCGGCGGCGAGTTGAGCGCCTCGTCGATCGACGGCTGCGACGGGGGCCGCGCGCGCCCCGGATTGGTCAGCGCCGCCTCCGCGTCCGGATCGCCGGGCGCGAGCTGCAAGATCTTCCGCCACGTCGCATCGCGCCCGCGCGCGTCGCCGTTCTCGCCGAGGATGCGCGCCAGCTCCTTGAGCACGCTCACCGACTTCGAGCGCTGATCGAGCGCCTCGAACGCTTTCGCCAGAAGCGACAGCACGTCGGTGTCGCGCGGATCGGCCTTGAAGCACACCTGCAGCTTCGGCAGCGCGCGCCGCGGATCGCCCTTCTCGATGTAGAGCCCGGCCAGCTCCTTCGTCACCGGCCGATTGTCCGGCGAGTGGAACAAGAGCCGCTCGGCGACCTTCATGAAGTCGTCGACGCGCCCCGCTTGCCGCAGCTGCTCCGCCGCCTTCGAGAACT
>DASXOU010000023.1:0-2640 GCA_036494045.1 Polyangia bacterium
TGAAGTTTCGCGCGTCGGGCGGCACGCGCGGCGTGGCGCCGATGCAGCGGCTCATCGACGAGCGGCGCGCGGTGTCGAGCGCGCTGGCGGGGCGCGTGCAGCGCAAGGCGGACGGGCCGGCCGGCGAGGTCGCGATTCCCGAGGGCGGAGGCGGCAAGCTGCCGGCGGCGGTGCGCGCGCGGATGGAGCCGAAGCTCGGCGCCGATCTGTCGGACGTGAGCGTGCACACCGGCGGCGAGTCGGCGAAGGCGGCGGCGGGCTTGGGCGCGCGCGCGTTCACCGTCGGCAAGGACGTCCACTTCAACGCCGGCGAATTCGCGCCCGGCTCGAAGGAGGGCGACCGGCTGCTCGCCCACGAGCTCACGCACGTCGTGCAGGGCAAGAAGTCCGGCGTCCAGCGCAAGCCCGACGAGGGCGGCGGCGGTGGCGGCGGCGGCGCTGGTGGTGGCGCCGACGGCGGCGCTGGTGGTGGCGCCGGCGGCGGCGCGAACGCGCATGAAGCCGGCGCCGAAGTCTCGCACCCCGACGAGCCCGCCGAAAAAGAAGCCGACGCCGTCGCCGACGGCGTCACCGACTCCCTCCACGGCGACAAGAAACAAAAGGGCAAGGGCAAGGGCAAAGACAAGAAGGACGCCCACGGAGGCGCGCACGGCCAGGACGACGGAAACGCTGGCGGCGACGGGCACGACGAGGGCGACAATGGCGGCGAGCACGGCCACGCCGGCGCGACCGGTCACGCCGGCGGGCACGACGACGCGAAAGCCGGCGGCGGCGGCGCGAGCGCGCCCGGCGAAAAGCCCGCCGCGATTTCAGCGAAGTACATCGGCATCGGCCGCAAGATCTTCCGCGCGCCCGGCGGTGCGAGCGCGGCCGCGGCGCCGGCGGCTGCGGCTCCCGCCGGTCCGAAGAAGCCAGCGACCGACGCGGAGTATCAGGCGCTTCCTGGCTACGCAGACTTCCTCGGCAACTGCACCAGCATCGGCGTCGTCGCGAATCAGGCGATGGGCTTTTGGAAGCAGTGCATGGACCAGCTCTTCACGAACGACGAGCAGGTCAAGAAGCTGGGCGCCGACAGGAACGCGATTCTCGCGTTCGTCGACAGCGCCGGTGCGCGCACGGGATTCAGTCAGTTCGCGGACGCGATGTTCGCCAAATTCCCGCTCGACATGAACGCGGACTACGCGCTTTGGTCGGGCAAGAACGCATACCAGTTCGCGCAAGGCGCGGGCAGCAAAGTACTGGAAGGCACGCAGCTCGGCAGCCTGTTCAACAACGTGAGCACCGCGTTCAGCAAGAACTGGAATGTCATGCAGGGGCTGTGGCGCGCCATTTCCGACGCGTACGCGCGGAAGATCGCAGTCGTCATGGCCGGGAAGCACATCAAGGTCTTCCATCGCAAGAAGGGCGACATCTTCGCGCAGGTCGAATCCAAGGCCGTCAAGGAGGTCACGGATCAGACGAAGACCAAGATCAATTACGAGTTTCACGCGCTGCTCGTGCCCGGCATCTACGCGTTCGAGTCCAGCTACGACGGAAACCCGAACAACGACCAGGCGCGCAAAGACATCACCGATGCCGCCGGCGGCGACGAGAAGAAGGCCAAGCAGGCGTGCGGCGCACAGGTCAAGATCTTCGATTACCCCGATGGGGCGCCGCCCGCGGCGATGCAGGACCTCGGCGGCATCGTCGGCAACGAGAACGGCTCGCTGGCGCGGCTGGAGCCGAACAACCATGACGTCGCGACCAAGCTGGACGTCATCAAGAAGAATCTCACCAACAAGAAGAAGCCGTAGTAAGAAGGGCACATGGCCGAGTCGAGCGCGTGGGACCGATTCGTCGCTAGTCTCGAGCGCGGCGTCACGAGCCGCGAGGATTTGGAGTCGCTGGATCTGGCAGCGCTGCGCCAGTTCGATGACGTGCAACGCGAGCGCGCGCGCCAGCTGCTGACTGCGAAGCTCAGCGACGGCGATCCGCGCATCGTCGATGCGCTCGCTGAGCTCGACACGCCCAAGGCGTGGACCGACGTGGAACGAGCGTTCACGTCGAGCTGGGGTTCGGCGCAAGTTCACGCAGCGATGTGGCTGTGGATGCGAAGGCGCGACCCGCGCGTGGTGCCGCAATTGAGGTCGCTGGCGCTGAGTAATCCGAAGGCGCCGACGTTGGTGACCGAGATTGTGCTGGCGCTCGAGCGCATCGACACCAACGAGGCCGACGACGCGATGGTCGAGATCCTGGCCACCACGAACGATGCCGGCGTCACAAGCTCGACGACGGACCGCATCTTCGTTCGTCACTCGTGGGATCAGTGGGACAACCCGGGGGCGCCCATCTTCACGATGCGGTGCGGGTTGACGTCGATCTTCCCGTCGGTGCGCGCCAAGGCGCTCGACGAGCTGCGGGCGCTCATCGCCGAACAGCGCGCAGGCAAGAGCGACGTGCAGCTCGGCATCGACAGCAAGGGCGTGCAGCAACGCTCGCCGGCGATGCAGCAGGTATTCGCGACGGCAGTCGATGCCAATGCGCCGATTCCGCCCGACGCGACGCTCGATCAGCTGCAGGGCGGCGAGCGCGATTGGGGCATCGACATGCTGCTCGGCCGGCTCGAGCGTGGCGAGGCGCGCGTCCTTCCAGGGGTGCAGC
>DASXOU010000024.1:0-15216 GCA_036494045.1 Polyangia bacterium
GCCAAGCGCGTCGGCGACGCCGCCACCTTCAGCATCTTCCGCCGCGACGAGCTGCGCGAGGTCATCGTCACGCTCGCCGAGCGCCCCGTCGAGAAGCTCAAGATCACGCCCGCCTCTTCCGCCACCGACGCCGAAAAATCCGCCTACGCCGCGTGGCTCGGCACCGATTGGACCCCGCCCACCGACGAATAATTGCTCGTCGCCTGCCGCCTGTCGCCTGTTCTACCCGCTGATGCCGAGGCCCTGACACGCGTCGACCTGCGACGAGCACGACATCTGCAAGCACGTCAGGATCCCAAGCTCCCCACTCGTTCCCCCGTCGGCGGCGAGGCAATTGGTCGCCGCGCACACGATGAGCGAGAGCGCGTCGGTGACATCGGTCGAGGACGCGCCGGTGCCGCAGCCGAGCACGCAGCTGATCGGGTTCGAGCCGCTCATGTCGCTCGCGCTGCCGCCGGTGCCGCCGCCGCCGATTCCGCCGATTCCGCCGAGCCCGCCGCCGAGGCAGCCGAGCGCGCAGAACACGATCTGCCCGCAATTCGGCGGCGGCGTCATGTCCGCCGGCGGCGTCATGTCCACCGGCGGCGTCATGTCCACCGGCGGCGTCATGTCGGCGCCGCCGAGCCCGTTGCCCTCGGTGCAGCCGCTGCCGCCGCCGAGCGCCGCCGCCATCGCGCACGCCGCCACCAACACGACGCCGACCGCGCCCTTCACTGCCGCGGCCCCTGCTCGAGGATCTTGAAGGCCACGCGCCGATTCTTCGCGCGCTGCACCGGCGTGATGTTGGGAACCAGCGGCTGCGTCGAGCCGTAGCCTTCCGACTCGAGGCGCGAGGGATCGACGCCCGACTTCACGAGATACGCCACCACCGAAGCCGCGCGCGCCTTCGACAGCTGCAGGTTGTTTTCCGCGTTGCCGCGGTTGTCGGTGTGCCCTTCGACGCGCAGCCGCCGGATCTCCGGATGCTTGGCGAGCACGTCGGCGACCTCGTCGAGGATCTGCTGGCCGTCGGGGCGCAGCTCGGCGTTGTTGGTGCCGAAGTGGATCGTTCCCTTGATGTTGATCTCGTTCTTGCCGAGCGTGACGTGCGACGTGGTCGGCTTCTTGCGCAGCACGATCTCCACGCTCTCGGGCTGTCCCGCGACGACGGTGACCGTCTTCGACTTGGCGAGATAGCCCGTCGCCATGGCCTCGACGAGCCAATCGCCCGGCGCGAGCTTCAGATCGAAGCCGGCCATGCTCTCGGGCGTCGCGTCGGCGGTGGCGCCCGATCCGGTGTTGGTCGCGCGCACCGTCGCCGTGCCGATGGGCATGCCGGCGTCGTCGGCGACCTTGACGCGCACGTCGATCGCCGCCGGCGGCTTGGCCGTGAGCAGCACCTCCAGCGGCGTCTCGCTGTTGGCGCCGACCGAGGTCTCCACCTTCATCGTCTCGTAGTCGTCGCGCGACACCTCGATCGACAGCGGCCCGGGCGCGAAGCCGTAGCTCAAGAAGCTGCCGTCGTCGGCGCTGAGCTGCGTCGTGGCGCGCCGCGTGACGTACTTGATCATGGCGCCGCCGATCGGCTTCTTGCTGGCCGCGTCGCGCACGAAGCCGCGCAGCTTGCCTTGCACCTCGCCGCGCATGATCTCGCGCGTGACCGTCTTGGTCACGATCTTGGTGCGCCCGCGGCCGGCGCCCGCGTCATACGCGTAGGCGGCGCCGAGGAGCAGGTTCCACGACGGCAGCGGCGACCCGTAACGGAACCCGTACGACGACAGGCCCACGTCGAGCCCGGCGTCGAGGATGAGCCCAGCGACGGGTCGCACGCGCACGCCGAAGGTCAAGTACTGCTCGCTGTCGCCGTCCACGCGATCGGCGCGCTGATTGGCGGGGAACGACGCGCGCACCGCGTTGCCCACCAGCGTATCGCCGTCACCGACGGCGATCTCGACGTGATACTCGAAGATGAGATCGAGCCCGACCTTGTTCTTGGCGAACGCCAGCGGCGCGTCGACGGCGGCGGCGAGGCGGAAGCGGCTCGGATTGATGCCGTAGCCGAAGGTCTCGACGACGCGCGAGCGGATGCAAGCGGTGTCGGTGGTGTCGCCGGCGCACTGTCCCGCCGGCAACAGATCGATCGAGTTGTCGAGCACGTAGCCAAAGTTGATGTGGAAGCGCAACGGCACGTTCGCCGTCGCCTCCGAGTGGCGCAGATCGAACGACGCGACCAGGTCGGGCGCGAAGTTGGTCGCCGACCCGAGCACGCTCACGCCCGACACCGAGTTGAAGAAGCGCAAGTTCAGGTTGAGCGCGAGATCGAACCACTTGGTGACGGGCAGGCGCCCCTTTATGCCCGCGCCGACGTCGCCGAGCGCGAGGATGACCTCGGGATCGGTGCGCTGCGGCGGTCCTTCGGGGCGCGTGTTCTGGTTCGACGAGTTGAAGATCGCGAGATAGAGCTCGAGATACTTCCACGGCGTGTAATCGATGGTGAGGTTGCCGAGGAAGCGTTCGTTGCTGTCGCCCTTGGTGCCGCTCGAGCCGGCGATGAGAAAGTTGTCCTGCGTGAACAGCTGCAGGTTCAAGCCGACGCGGAAGTTGTTGGCGCGCCCGACGTCGCCGGTGATGGTGCGGAACAGGCCAATCGGGCCGGTCACCGTCGGTGCCGCGACCCGCGCATAGAGATCGTCGTCGCCGAGCGACTGGCCGGCGCCTTCGAGCCAGGTCACCTGCGTGTCGACGGTTTCGCGCGGCTCGGCGGTGGTGAGCGCCTCGTCGTGTACCGGCATCAGCGTCACCGTCGCGTCCGGATGCGGCGGCGTGGCACGTGGAGGCACCGTCGCTGGCGGCGTGGCGGGCGGTGGCGTCGCCGGCTTCGGCGGCGGCGGCTCGCTCAAGCCGGGATCGTCGGCCGGTTGCGCCGACGCGAGCGAAGGAGACAACAGGGCCAGCATCATTACCAGTAGCCGCTTCATCGTCACCTTGCCCGCCTCTTTGCTTGGGCCTTTTCCAGCGTGCCCGACTGTAGCGGCGCGGTCGACGCGCTGTCAATTTGCGCGTTTGTGATTAACATTCGATCCCAATGGCCCACGACATCGAGTCGCTCCTGACGGAGAAGCGCGTATTCGCGCCGCCCGCCGACTTCGCCGCCGGCGCGCGGGTGAACTCGATGGCCGAGTACGACGCCCTCTGCGCGCGCGCCGCGGCCGATCTCGAGGGTTTCTGGGCCGAAGAGGCGCGCCGGCTCGACTGGATCCAGCCGTTTTCGCAGGTCCTCGACGAGTCGAAGGCGCCGTTCGTGCGCTGGTTCGCCGACGGCACGCTCAACCTCGCCGCCAATTGTCTCGATCGCCATCTCGCCACGCGCGCCGACAAGCGGGCGCTGGTGTGGATCGGCGAGCCCGGCGATCGGCGAACCCTGACCTACAAAGAGCTGCACGCCGAGGTATGTCGCGCGGCCAACGCGCTCGGGGCCCTCGGCATCAAAGCCGGCGACCGCGTCGCCATCTATCTGCCCATGATTCCCGAGCTCGCGATCGCGCTGTTGGCCTGCGCGCGCGTCGGCGCCACCCACTCGGTCATCTTCGGCGGATTCTCCGACACCGCCATCCGCGATCGCGTCAACGACGCCGGCTGCAAGATGATCATCACCGCCGACGGCGGCTGGCGGCGCGGCAAGGTCGTCCCGCTCAAGGCGATCGTCGACAAGGCGCTCGAAGCCGGCTGCCGCAGCGTCGAAAAAGTCCTCGTCGTCACGCGCACCAAAGAAGCGGTGTCGATGGAGGAGGGGCGCGACGTCCGCTGGGATCAGGTCGTGGCGGGAGCGTCGGCCGAGCACGTCGCGCCGGCGCTCGAGGCCGAGCATCCGCTCTTCATCCTCTACACCTCGGGCACGACGGGGAAGCCGAAGGGCGTGGTCCACTCGACGGGCGGCTACGCGGTGCAGACGCAATACACGACGCGGCTCGTGTTCGACCTGCGCGACGACGACGTCTACTGGTGCACTGCCGACATCGGCTGGGTCACCGGCCACAGCTACGTCGTCTACGGCCCGCTCATGAACGGCGCCACGTCGGTGATGTACGAAGGCGCGCCCGATTTCCCGGCCAAGGATCGCTTCTGGGAGATCATCGAGAAGGAGCGCTGCACCACCCTCTACACCGCGCCGACGGCGATCCGCGCCTTCATGCGCTGGGGCGACGAATTCCCCGGCAAGCACGACTTGTCGTCGCTGCGCCTGCTCGGCACCGTCGGTGAGCCGATCAACCCCGAGGCGTGGATGTGGTATCGGCGCGTCATCGGCGGCGAGCGCTGCCCGATCGTCGACACCTGGTGGCAGACCGAGACCGGCGCGATGATGATCACGCCGCTGCCGGGGGCGACGCCGACCAAGCCCGGCTCGTGCACGCGGCCGTTGCCGGGAATCTTCGCCGACGTCGTCAACAAAGCGGGCGAGTCGTGCGCGCCCAACGCCGGCGGCTACCTCGTCGTGCGCCGCCCGTGGCCGTCGATGCTGCGCACCGTGTGGGGCGATCCCGATCGCTACGTGAAGACCTACTTCTCCGAGATCTTCGTCGACGGCAAGCCGCTCTATTTCGCCGGCGACGGCGCGCGCCGCGATGAGGACGGCTACTTCTGGGTCATGGGGCGCATCGACGACGTCCTCAATGTCGCCGGCCACCGTCTCGGCACCATGGAGATCGAGAGCGCGCTCGTCGGCCACAGCGACGTCGCAGAGGCCGCGGTCGTCGGCCGCCCCGACGATCTCAAGGGCCAGGCCGTGGTCGCGTTCGTCACGCTCAAGGCGGGGCGCACCGGGTCGGACGCGGTCAAGCAGGCGCTGCGCGAGCACGTGGTGCGCGAGATCGGCGCGCTGGCGCGACCCGAGGAGATCCGCTTCACCGAAGCGCTCCCGAAGACGCGCTCGGGAAAGATCATGCGGCGCCTGCTCAAGGAGATCGCCGCCGGCGGCGACGTCAAGGGCGACATCACGACCCTCGAGGACATGGCGGTCCTCAACCGTCTCTCGACGAGCGACGAAGAGTAGCTACGTTCACATCATGAGACGCGCCGTCTTTCTCGCCCTGCTGGCGCTCGCTGCCCCGGCGGGCGCCCAGTCGCTCGTGCTCTCGCCGTCGGAGCTGTCGCCGCCGCCGCCGCCGCCGCCGTCGCCGCTGGCGCCGGGGCTGCCGACGCCGTCGACACATCGGGCCGAGCCGCGCCTCTTGCGCCCGATCCCGTACGTCTACCGGCAGATCGAGCACGACAAGGTGAACCAGGGCGCCGTCGGCCGCAGCAACGCCGTGCGCAGCGATCCGCAGAGCGCGCGCATCGGCTGGCCCGCGCCGCCGCTCGGCGGCAACGCGATGTAACGCCGCTCGCCGTCAGCGGCGGAGCAGCACGTAGACCGCGCCGGCGCCGCCGTCGACGGGCCGCGCGGTGCAGAACGCGAGCACGCCGCTGCCGATGCGCCCGCGCGTCAGCCAAACCTTCAAGCGTTCCTTTAGCACCGGAATGCCCTCTTTGCTGCCGTGCCCGCGGCCGTGGATGACGAGGACGCAGCGCCGTCCGTCGCCGCGCGCAGCGACGAGAAACTTCTCGACCTCGAGGCGCGCCTCTTCGCTCGTATAGCCGTGCAGATCGAGGTGCGCCTGCACCGCGTAGTCGCCGGCGCGCAGCTTGCGCAGGAGGCGCTTGTCGATCCCCGGCCCGATGCCTTCGATGTACTCGTCGGTGGCGCTGATGTCGAAGGCGCCGTGTCCGTCGACGAGATCGGCCAGCGCCGCGTAGGCTTCCGATTCGTCGTCGGCGCGGCGACGCGGCACGACCGACGGCGCCGGCGGCTCGGCGCCGACGCGCCCGCGCGGATCGGGCGCGAGCTGCGCCACGCCCCGCATCTCGTCGGCGAACACGTCGGCTTCGGCTCTGTCGACGGGTGGCGCCGGCTTCGGCGGCGGCGGCGGCGCCTTCGGCTTTTCCGGCAGTTTCACGCCGGCGAGCTTGTCGAACGGCGTGTTGAACCCTTTGCCCTTCTTCGACACTCGGCAAATGGTAGCATCGCGGCGCGTGCCCATCGATCTGCAGCTCGTCATCGTCACCAACCGCTTCTCGCACGCGGCGCACGCATTCGCCGAGCTCTACGAAGACGCCGAGGTCAAGGCCGCGTTCGCCCGCTACACGGTGGTGCGCGTCGATTGCGACGAGCGCCCCGACCTCGACGTCCCGCTGCAACGCCACCCCGGCCTGACCGCGCCGTCATGGCCGCTCGTCGCCATCGTCGAAGCATCGGGCGCGCCGCGCGCCGTCGCCACACATCTCAATCGCTGCTCGCTCCTCGAGCTGCTTCGCGCTCCGCCCGCCTCCCCGCTGCCGCCCTTGCTGCCGCCGCCGCGCGCCACCGTCGACGAAGCGCTCGCCGCCATCGAAGCCGCCCGCGATCGCCACCACGGCGGCTTCGAGCCGCCCCCCAAGCGCCCGCGCGCGGCGCTCCTCGATCTACTCCTCGCCGTCGACGCGCCGGCCGCGCTGCAGACGCTCGACGGCCTCGTGCAAGGCGGCATCCACGATCAGCTCGGCGGCGGCTTCCACGCCTATTCCACCGACGAGCGCTGGGTCGTCCCGCACTTCGAGAAGCGCGCCGCCGATCAAGCCGTGCTCCTCGCCACCTTCGCGCGCGCCGCCGCCGTCACCGGCGAGCCACGCTACGCCGCCACCGCGCGCCGCATCATCGCCTACGTCGAGTGCCGCCTCGCGCTCGATGGCGGCGGCTACGCCGCGTCCGAAGACGCCGACGTCGGCAGCTACGACGACGGCTCGCTGTACACATGGTCGATCGACGAAGCGCGCGCCGTCCTCGACGCCGACGAGCTCGCGGTCGCGCAGCCGTATTTCGATCTCTACGGCCGCGGCGAGCTGCACTCCGATCCCACACGCAACGTCCTCTTCCTCGCGTCCTCGCCCGAAGCGGTCGCGCGCGAGCTCGGCCGCGACCTCCACGACGTGCGCGCCGCCATCGTCCGCGCGCGCGACAAGCTCCTGGCCGCGCGCGGCGAGCGCCCGCAGCCCACCGTCGACGCGACGCCCTACGCCGGCGTCTTCGCGCGAATGGCGCGCGCCTACCTCGAAGCCGAAGCCGCGCTCGGCGTCGTGCAAGATCGCGAGCGCGCCATCCTCGCGCTCGAGCGCCTCTACGCCGCTCGCGCCGCCGACGGCGGAATTCCGCATCGCCTCGACGACGCGCACTCGCTGCGCTGGCTTTCCGATCACGCCGAGCTCGGCCTGGCCGCGCTGCGCGCCTACGAAGCCACCGCCGAGCCGGCGCACCTCACCGTCGCGCGCGATCTCGCCGAGCACATGGTCGCGCGTTTCTGGCATGCCGATGGCGGCTTCGCGTCGGTGCCCGGCGGCGACGATCGTCCATTCCGCGACGGCGAAGACGGCCCCGGCCCGAGCGCCAACGCCGTCGCCGGCGCGCTCCTGCACGGCCTCGCCACGCACACCAAGGAGTCGCGCTTTTCCGATCGCGCGCGCGAATTGGTCGACGCGCTCCTGCCGCTCGCCTGCGGCGCCGGCATCGACGGCGCCGGACTTATTTACTTGCGCCGCGTGCTCGCCATCGGACAATAACCGTACATGGCGTTCACACCGCGCTTCCTGAAGCATCGCGGGATCACGGTGATTCAAAAGCTCGATCCCACCATCCCGCGCATCCCGCGCGGCAAGGTCGGCCTCGTGCTCGCCGGCGGCGCCGTCGCCGGTGGCGCCTTCAAAGCCGGCGGCCTGCGCGCCCTCGACGAGTCGCTCGTGTCGCGCCGGTCGGGCGGCGTCACCACCGCGCACGCCTTCGGCCTCAACGAGTTCGACGTCTTCGTCGGCCTCTCCGCCGGCAGCGTCCTGGCCGCCGTGCTCTCCGCCGGCATCGTCCCCGACGAAATCTTCCGCATCCTCTCCGGCACGTCCGAGATGTACGAGACCTTCCAGCCCTGGCACTTCATGCGCCCGAACGTGGGCGAGTGGCGCACGCGCGTGCCCGCCTGGCTCGCCAAGGAGCAAGAGCTCTTCACCAACTGGCTCTCCGGCGCCACCGACACGCGCGTCGGCAAGCGCTACCGCCTCGGCACCACGCTCGCCAAGATGCTCGAGGCCACGGCGCGCCTGCTTCCGACCGGCCTCTTCGATCCGCGCGCGCTCGAAGGCTATCTGCGCCGGCAGATGGCGCGCGCCGGCATTCGCGACGACTTCGCCGCCGCCTTCGCGCAGACCGGCAAGGCGCTCTATCTCACCGCCACCGATCTGAACCGCGGCGAGCTCGTCGTCTTCGGCCACGATGAGCCCTACTCGAAGGTGCGCATCTCGACGGCGATCGCCGCCTCCTGCGCCATCCCGCTCTGGTATCGCCCGATGCTCGTCGACAATCCGCGCGCCGGCGAGCCCGGCGAGCCCGATCGCCTCGACCTCGTCGACGGCGGCCTCATGCGCACCGCCAACGTGCGCGTCGCCGTCGAGAAGGGCTGCGAGCTGGTCGTCTGCTACAACCCGTTCACGCGCATCCGCTACGATCGCGCCGGCCGCAGCCTCCACGATCACGGCATGCCGACCATCGCCACGCAGTCGGTGCGCACGCTCATCGGCGCGCGCCTCGATCTCGCCAAAGAGGTCGTCTTCCTCGATCCCAACGTGCAGGCCGACGTCGTGTTCATCGAGCCCGCCGAGGACGACTACACCTTCTTCAACATGGGCGCGCTCAACTTCTGGGCCAAGGATCGCGCCATTCATCACGGCTACACGGCGGTGCGCGAAGCGATCGACGCCTCGCACGAGCTCCTCGGCGAAGTCTTCGCCAACCACGGCATCGAGCTGCGCCCGCCGCCCAAGCAGTCGCAGCCGTCGTCGGCCGCGCACGTCGACATGCGCGAGTCGCGCGGCGCGCGCAAAGCCAGATAAGACGACGCGCGTGATGACGTCCGATACGTTCGCGATCGGCGTGGCCCTCGTGGTGGCGCTGCTCGCGTTCGCCGTCCTGCGCGCCGATCGTCCGCTCGCCGTCGGCTTCGCCATCGTCGGCCGCCTCGTCACCACCGGCTTCGTCTTCACCCGTTACGCCGCCCTCTGCGTCGCGCGCAAGCTGCGCGGCGAGCGCGACCTCGGCCCCGAGCTGGTGCGGCTCGCCTTCGAGGAGCTGGGCCCGACCTACTTGAAGCTGGGCCAGCTCATCGCCTCGTCGCACGGCCTGTTCCCCGAGGCCTACTGCAAGGAGTTCCAAAAGACGCTCGATCGCGTCAAGCCCTTCGCCTACGCCGACGTCGAGCGCACGCTCACCGTCGAGCTGCGCGCGCGCCCCGACAAGCTGTTCGCCGAGCTCGACGCCAATCCGCTCGCCTCGGCGTCGATCGCGCAGGTCCACGCCGCGCGTCTCCACGACGGGCAAAAGGTCGTCGTCAAGATCCAGCGCCCGCACATCGAGCGCCGCGTCGCCGCCGACATCCGCATCTTGCGCCTCGGCGCCTCTTTGATCTCGCTCGTGCCCACCGTCGAGCTCGCCAACCCCGTCGGCATCATCGACGACTTCGGCCACACCATTCGCGAGGAGCTCGACTTCCGCCGCGAAGCGGCCAACATGGACGAGTTCAACCGCATCATGGAGGAGCTCGGCCACGCCGACGTGCGCGCGCCGCGCATCATCCACGAGCTCACCTCGGCGCGCGTCATCACCATGGAGCGCTTCTACGGCGTGCGCGTCGACGACGTCGAGAAGGTGCGCGCGCGCGCCGAGGACACCGAAGCCAAGCTGGTCCACGGCCTGCGCTGCTGGTTCCAGTCGATGATCCTGTACGGCTTCTTCCACGGCGACGTCCATGCCGGCAACCTCATGATGCTCGACGACGGCGCGCTCGGCTTTCTCGACTTCGGCATCATCGGCCGCTTCGACAAAAAGACGCGCCGCCAGATCGCCGAGTACATCGTCGCCTTTGCCTCGGGCGACTTTCACACGCTCGGCCGCGTGCTCATGTCGATGGGCGCGCTCTCGCAGGGCGTCGACCTCGACAAGCTCGCGCGCGATCTCCAAAAAGCCTACGCGCCCATCCTCACCACCAGCTTCGGCGATCTCAACTACGGCTCGGTATTGCCCGACATTTTGCGCGCGTCGGTCAAGCATCGGATGCGCCTGCCGCGCGAGTTCGTCCTGGTCACAAAGCAGATGCTCTACTTCGACCGCTACGCCAAGCTACTCGCGCCGAAGCTCAATATCTTCTCGGATCCACGACTAGTTTCGGCAATTTCCGCCGATGTCCTGCGCGTCCGCCAAGAAATGCAACAATTGTAATGAACGCTGCTAGACGGCTCGGTGTGCGCCCTGCTACGGTAGGAGGTAAGGGCGGTTCTATCGGGGGTTGGCGAAGATGCGCAGTATCCAGGTGCAATTTGCCTCGGGAAGGGAAGTCCTCAACAGTTATTGGGGCTTCCTGAAAAACGGCGGGCTCGTTCTCGCCGACCCTACTGATCTATCCGAGGGCGACAACGTCGTCCTCGACGTCAAGATCAAGTCGCTCAAGCGCAGCTACAAGCTCGCCGCCCGCGTGGTCAAGCGCGCGCCCGACGGCAATCGCGCGTTCGTCGCCTTCGATGAAGGGCAGGAGCAGGACGTGATGCTCAACGCCGCCTGGGCCGACTCGCACGAGGTCCCGCAGCGCAAGCATCGTCGCTATCCGACGGGCAACAAGGTCCTCTACAACCAGGCCGGCCAGCCGACCTCGACGCACGCCGGCCAGATCCTCGACGTCAGCCCTGGCGGCTGCCGCTTGCGCGGGCCGCATCTGTATCCCGTCGGCGCGCGCGTGCGCGTCATCGCGCTCGGGATCGAGCTCGACGGCCAGGTGCGCTGGACCGCGGGCGGGCGCGAGATGGGGATCGAGTTCCAGAAGCCGGCGCTGGTGGTTCAGGCTCTTCTCGACGACGCTCACTGACCACGACCTCGACGAGATCACCGACCGCGACATCGGCGCGCGCACGCAGCGCCTGATCGACGACGATGAAGTGTCGTCCGCGGCGCTTTCCGATCCAACCTTCGAACGGTGTGCCGTCGATGGTGCCCTCGACGAGGTGCGCCGGGATCGGCGACTTCGAGAAGCGCGCCGCCACGCCGATCGGCTTCGTTCCCCAGACGCGCCCCGGATCGAACGGCACGATCAGCGCGACGACGTTCTTGTGCCCTTCGAAAATCTCCGCCTCGAATTTCATCGTCTTCGCCATCAGCCGCCTTTCTTGTCGAACCAGCCGAGCCAGTCGCGCAAGAGGTGAATCTTGGCGCGGTCGACGTGATACACGCGCTCGCGTCCGCGCCGCTCCGCGGTCAAGAGGCCCGCGTCCTCGAGCACCTTCAAGTGGCGACTGATCGTCGGCCACGCGACGTGGAACCTTCCCGCGATGTCGCCGGCGGTCATGCCGTTGCGGAAGTGCACGGTCATGAGGATCTGCCGCCGCGACGCGTGCGCGAGCGCGGCGCAGACCGCCTCTAAATCTTCGAGCCGCTTGCGAGCGTCCGACAATTAGGTGATCGGCTCCAGGTTCGCGATGGCGATGGGCGACGTGGTGCCGTTGTAGCCCTCCATGATGTTGCCCATCGGCTCCCAGACCGCCATGACCTCAGGAAGCTCGTGCGCGGTGCGCGACGCGTCCTCGTCGACCCAGCTCATGATCTCGATGAAGTAGACCCGGCCGGTGCGGATGTCGGTCGCCTGCCAGACCTTGGCCGGCTCGCTCGTTGCCAGCCCCGCCTTCTTCAGGGTCGGCCAGTGCTTCTTGACGAGATCGAGCAGCTCCTTCTCCTTGCCCTTCTTCGGCATGTACGTGACGTGAGCGATGACCGGTTTGCCTTTTGTTTTTTCCATGCCCAGATACTTAGCCGAATGGCTAATCATCGGTCAAGCGAATAATTAGCAGAGTTGCTAAATGTCGACTACAGCAGCAGCAGCGAGAGCTTGATCAGGAACAGATCGGTGCCGGGGCCCTGATCGAAGCGGGTGAACGAAGGCCGTCCGAAGCCTTCGTTGAGCGGATCGTAGTCCGTCTGGCCTTGCGTGTGCGTGTAGACGCCGAGGATGGTCGAGCCGGGCCGGAACTCCCAGCGCAAGACGAGGTTGACGTTGATGGCGCCGTCGCGGAAGTCGGGCGCGTCGTCGGGCGGCATCAGCGTCGGGCGGAAGTCGTGGAAGGCGAGCTGCGAGCCGCGCCCGCTGGCGACGCCGGCGATGGTCTGGCCGTAGTGGCCGCCGGCGACGAAGAGCTGCGCGTACGCCTGCAGCGTCAAGGTCGGCGTGAATGTGTAGGTGCCGCGCAAGGTGACGTCGAACTCGCGCGAATCGAGATCGGCGAAGTAGTAGGTGCTGGTGCCGTTGCCGTTGTCGCGCGTGTCGTACCAGCGCGGATCGCCGAAGGTCCAGTTGCCGTGCGGGATGATGTCGAGCTCGATGGCGGGCATGGGGCGGATCGCCAGCCAGGTGGCGACGTCGGCCATGCGGCCGTGCAGGCGGCGCTCGACGGCGCCGTTGGTCTGGAACCAGACGCGCCGGCGCGGATCGGTCTTGGCGAACCAGTAGGCCGACCAGCCGCCGACGCGCTCGATGGCGGTGCCGTCGCGCGCCTCGCGCAGATCCCAGAAGTCGAGCTGGTGATCGATCTCGAAGTAGATCTGCCAGAAATTTCGGAAGCGCAAGAAGGCGCCGACCCAGTAGACCTGCGTGAGGATGTGCGTGAAGTCCCAGTCGGTGTGGATCATCGCGGTGGCGTTGACCGATCCCTCGAGCAGGATCGAGGTCGGCTTGATGATGCGATAGTTGATCGTCGGCTTGAAGTGATGAAGGTTCGCGAGCTGGTTGAAGCCCATGTCGTTGTTGTCGAAGCCGGGTGACCAGCCGCGATATTCGAGCTCGCCGGTCCACACGCCGTTGTACTTGCCGGCATTGAGCGCCATGCCGACGCCGGCGGTGCCGGAGCGGATTTGCGTGCCGTCGTCGATGGTGCGCGGCGGGCCGTTCTCCAAGACTGTCGCCGAGACCTGGCCGAGCGCGCCCCAGTTGCCGTCGGGGGTGCGCAGGTTGAAGTCGCCGGCGACCGAGTAGCCGTCGCGCGTGCAGCGACCCTTGGCCGACGGCACGTCGCCGTCGGAGCACAAGTCGTCCGACCGCGGCGCTTCGACGCCGGGCGTCTCGAACCGGTTGACCGCGGTGGCCATGAGGCCGACGTACGAGCGCGAGAGGATGTCGCGCTTGAGCCGCAGCACCGCGTAATTCGACAGCGGGTCGGTCGAGATGCGCACCGGCCGATCGGGCGCGTCGTAGCGCACCGCGGTCGTGCCCTGCTCGGCGGTGACCGCGTCGAGGACGCCGATGGTGAGGCGCGGCGCGATCAGGCCCGAGAGCTTGGCCGCGCCGTAGATGCGTCCCGGCACCTGCGGATCGAGCGCGGTGTAGTAGTCGCTGTCGGGCAGCGGCGCCACGTGGCCGATGCGGCGCGAGTAGAAGAGGTTGAGCGGCGTGGCGAAGATGTCGACGCCCTCGAGGAAGAAGGGGCGCTTCTCCGGATAGAAGACCTCGAACGTGGTCAGGTTGAGGACCACTTGATCGGCTTCGACCTGGCCGAAGTCGGGATTGATGGTGGCGTCGAGCGTGAGCGCCGGCGTGACGCCGAGCTTGAGATCGGCGCCGATGTTGCCGTAGAGCTGCGCGCCGCTGTTGACCGCGGGATCCTGGTTCTGCTGGTTGTAGCGGACGTACACGCCGGCGGCGAGGTAGGGCACGATCTGAAACAGCCGCGCCGCGTGCAGGCCGTCGAGCTCGTCGAGGACTCCGTAGTAGGAGACCTCGCCGCGGGCGGCGCGCGGCGTGTAGGCCCACTCGTCGACCTCTTGCCGGCGCTGGATGAGGCGGCGCACCTGAAAGCCGAACTCGCTGCGTCCGCCTTCGTAGCGCAGGGTCTTGAGCGGGATCTCGAGCTCGGCCGACCAGCCGTCGGCGTCGCGGTGGGTGGCGCCGAGCCACAGGCCGTCCCAGTCGCTCGAGTAGTCGGTGTCGTTGAACTTCACGGCGTCTTGCAGCACGCCGGAGACGTTGATGTTGAACATGTAGGCGGTGGTGCGATCGTTCTTCGAGCTGATGTCGATCTCGATCTTGTCGGCGTCGGTGTCGCGGTCGCGGCGCGTCAGCCGCTCGACGATGCCGCGCGCGTCGGTGTCCCAGGCGCGCACGGCGATGTAGAGCGAGCGATCGTCGTAGGCGACGTAGAGGTCGGTGCGCTGCGACGGCGGCCTGCCCTCGGCGGGGAAGTTTTGCGTGAAACGATGGTCGGGCTTGACCGACTTCCAGGTGGCGTCGTCGAGCTTGCCGTCGATGACCGGCGGGTTGGTGGTGCGGACGGCGTGTAGGCGCTTTCGCCGATCATCGTCGGTGCGCTGGGCGAGCGCGTGCGAAGCCGTCAGAACAACGACGGCGAGAACCCACGCGCGCGACATCGCTTCTTACAATGTCGCGGCGAGGCCGTTTGTTTCAAGAAATCGTGAAAAAATTACTTGGTGGCGGAAGCGGCCTTGGCGGCCGGCTCGACGGCGGCGGGGGCGTCGCTCTTGATGCGCATGGAGTAGAACGAGCGGTAGACGAAGATCATCGACAGCGCGAAGAAGACGCCGGCCAGGACGCGGCTGACGCCCGGGTCGAGCGTGATGGCGAGCTCGACGGCGAGGAGGCCGAAGAGCGTGGTGAACTTGATCACCGGGTTCATCGCCACCGACGAGGTGTCCTTGAAGGGATCGCCGACGGTGTCGCCGACGACGGCGGCGGCGTGCAGCGGCGTGCCCTTCTCCTTGAGCTCGACCTCGATGACCTTCTTGGCATTGTCCCAGGCGCCGCCGGCGTTGGCCATGAAGATCGCCTGATAGAGGCCGAAGATCGCGATCGAGATGAGATAGCCAATGAAGAAGAACGGCTCCAGGCAGGCGAAGGCCAGCGTCGAGAAGAAGATGACGAGGAAGATGTTCCACATGCCGCGCTGCGCGTAGGTGGTGCAGATCTCGACGACCTTCTTGGAGTCGGTCATCGACGCCTTGGTCGCGCCTTCGAGCTTGATGTTGGCCTTGATGAACTCGACCGCGCGGTAGGCGCCCGTCGACACCGCCTGCGTGGTGGCGCCGGCGAACCAGAAGATGACGGCGCCGCCGGTGATGAGGCCGAGCAGGAACGGCGG
>DASXOU010000025.1:0-1587 GCA_036494045.1 Polyangia bacterium
GGCGCCGATCGCGACCGACGCGCGCGCACGCTCACGCTGGTGCCCTATCTCGCCGGCGGCTGCAGCTCGCTGTTGTCGGGCGCGCTCAATCCGCTCGGCCTCAAGATCATGCTGATCTCGTCGGTGGCGGCGGCCTTCGGCGGCGCGTCGCTGCTCGCCTGGTACTTTCCGGCGCGCGCGCTCCGCGATCGCGACGGCGCGCCCCCGACGCTCGGCATCACGCGCAGCATTGGCTGGATCGTCGCCGGCGCCATCGCGCTCGCCATCTTCGTCGGCGTCTTCGGCCGCGGCTTCCGCTTCTGAGGATCAATACATGAAGCCGACGCCGAGGCTGATCCGATCCGGCGCCAAACCGTCGTCGCCGGCGAGCTCGCGCCGATAGTCGAACTTGAACGCGACCTGCGGAATCGGCAGGTAGGTGACCCCGACGGTCAGGTAGTGATCGGGCGGCGTCACGATCGGATTGGCGACGTTGGGCAGCGACGCGCGCACGTCGACATATTCGTAGCGGCCGAACAGCGCCACCTGCTGATGCGTGCGATGCAGCGGCCGCAAGATGTCGTAGCCGGCCTCGGCGTAGAACCCTTGCGCGGCGCTGCCGACGGCGGCCTGGTTCACGTTCATCGCCTGCTGCCGCTGGATGTCGGTGATCCCGGCGGCGTTCTGGATGAACACGCGCGCGTACTCGGCGCGCAGGTTCAAGCCCCAGCGTTGAAAGCGCGCGTCGGCCTCGAAGATGCCGACGGACGTGCCGGTGAGCAGCACCTCCTTGTTGTTCGCCGTCGCCCAATAGCCGGCGGCGCCGACGTCGAGGCCGAGCACGCCGGTCCAATCGAGCCGCCCGACGACGGCGGCGTTCTGCGTGTTGATGGTGAAGCCGCGATTGAGCCCGGGGCCGATGCCGGTGGCGGGCGTGAACTTGGAGCCGTCGGGCCCGTCCATGCCGTAGAGCTGAAAGTGCAGATCGGCGACGATGTGGCCGAAGATTCCGAAGCCGAGCTCGCGCCACGTCGTCGGAATGATCAATTCGTCGACGGTGGGGCGATCGACGCCGTTGAACGTGGGCGGCTCGTGGAAGACGTTGATGATGCCGAGCGGCACCAGGATGAGCCCGACGCGCACGCCGATGGGCAGGTGCTTGAACGGCTTGAGTTCGAGATACGACTGCTCGATCTCGAAGTCGGTAACGTCCTCGACCTCGAGCTCCGAGTAGACGCTGATCCAGTCGTTGAAGCGATAGCCGAAGAAGAGGACGACGCGGCGCAGGCGCAGCTGCGTCTTGTCGCCCTGGAACACGAGATGCGTCTCGCCGTAGGCGCCGATGGGGATGCGGCGGCCGGCGCCGAGATCGAGCGACGGCGAGCGCGTCGGATCGAGCACCTGCTCGTTCGGCGGAATCTCGAACGGCGCGCTCGCTTCGGGCGGCAGCGTCATCGCCGGTCCGCCCGTCGGCGGCGTCGTCGTGGTCGTCGACGGCGGCGGCGGCGTGATCGGCTGCGCCGGCGGCGGCGTCTCCGTCGTCGGCACCGACGGCGCCGGCGCGGGCGGTACAATCACCACCGGCGGCGCATCGGCGGCCGGCGGATC
>DASXOU010000026.1:0-2648 GCA_036494045.1 Polyangia bacterium
CGCCCGAATGCGCATCGTCGCTGCCGTTACGGAGCCAGATGCCGTCGAGCGCATCCTGCGCCACCTGGGCGCAAGCGCCCAGCCGCCGCCGATCGCCGGTCCACGGGCGCCGCCGCACAACGATGGGGAGGCCGAGCAGCGCCAGCTCGACCTCGTCGACCTCGACCCCGGCGAAGACGCTTCGTCTTGACCTGCACGTTCGGGAGGGGCGAGTCTTGCTGGCGTGGCGTTTGTGTCGGGAGTCGGGGTCCTTGTTTTCGCCCGGCAGGGCCCGCAGGGCCCGGGAAAAGCATGGGAGGGAGTTGACGGAGCGCTCCATTATCGTGGGTTTCGCGCGCTTGGCGTAGCGGCGGCGTGACGGCAGCGGCTCGGCGCGCGAAAAGAGCTTGAAAAAGGCTCGGCGCGAGCGCTTGTGGTTGTTGTCTATGCAAACACGAACACCTACGCCGAGCACCCAGAAGGTGCGTCGAGATTCTCTTGGAGGCAAGCGCGGAGATGGGCACCGTCGCGCTTGCCGTATTCGTCGCGCCGACGCGCGGCACATCAAGGTCGGGCGACCGGACGCGACGCTGACGGGCTACGGCGGTCTCGCCCGCTTCGGAGCGTTCACCCGCGACCTCGGCGTCGACCAGGCTCTGCGCGACGCGTTCTGGCGTCTGAAGCCGGGCTCGCTGGTCGTGTACCCGATGGAAGCGCAAATGCGACTGCTGATCGACGCCGCGGTCGTTGGCGAGCATCGGGTGTTCGGCGTCGAGGCGCTGTCGGCGGACCCGCTGTTCGTGCACCTGGCCGGCGGCGTCGTGCCGAGCCTCGACACGATCTATCGCGACCTGCGCCGCTTCGACGAGCAGGCGCTCGGCGCGCTCGAGGAGATGATGGCCGGGCACGGGCTCGCACCGGTGGAAGCCAAACATCGACCGATGGTTCATCTCGACGTCGACACCACGGTCGAGCCCACATTTGGCGAGCACGACGGCGCATTGCCCGGCCACAATCCTCGCTATCACGGTCGCCCGAGCTACCACCCGATCTTGGCCCGCTGCGCGGAGACCGACACCGTCGTCGGCGGAAAACTCCGCCGCGGCGACACGTCCTTCGGCGACGCCGACTCGCCCACCATCGGCGCCTGGGTCGATCGCTTGCGCGACGCCACAGGCCCGAGGACGGTGATTCGTGTCCGCATCGACGCGGCCGGGGACTGCACATCCGTGATGCGCACAATCGACGAGAAGAAGGCTCACTTTCTGATCAAGGCGAAGACGACGATGGACCTGTGCTCGGCGATCTACCGAGTGCCGCGCGGCTGCTGGCGCACCGTCGATGTCGATGCCGACGGCAAGCCCACGCGCCAGGTCGCCGAGGTCGACTTCGCGCGCGGCGAGTGGAAACTGCGCGGCCTTGAAGTGCGTGTCATCGCCGTACGCTCACTGGATCGCCAGGGCAAGCAGCTCTACCTCTGGGACGACTCCGAGTGGACCGTGCAGGCCTTCCTGACCAACGACATGCACGGCGACGCCGACGACCTCGCCCACCACTACGACGGCCGCGCCGGCGTCGAGCCGCTCATCGGCGATCTCAAGGGCGCGTGGGGCATCGGCAAGGTGCCGTCTGCGGACTTCGAGGCCAACCACGCGGCGTTGCTGCTCAAGCTGCTCACGCACAATCTGTTGCGCAGGTACGTACTCGTCACAGCGCCCGCGTTGGCTGCGTGGCGCGCTCCATGGCTCCGCCGCGCCCTCTTCGTCGTAGCTGGGCGCTTCGTCCGCCACGGACGCGGTCGCACCCTGCGCCTCGCGCCCCGTCCCCACCTCCTCAACTGATTTTCGGCGCTCGCGAAGTGGGCTGGTGGTCGTGGGGGAAAGGGGGAAGTGTGCCGACGCGCCGAGACACATCGCCCTCACCTCCACCCTGCTGCCCCGTTCGCGCCTCGGCCGACGCCGTCAGCCCGCCCCGGCAGCGTCTCGCGGTGGATTCATACGGGGTATGCGAAATCGACGCTTATTGGGATAGCCGATGTTGTTCCGCATGATGTGGACCAACGATCCGGTCAACGTGATGGTCGTGTCGGGATCGCCGGCGGGACTCGCCAGCATGTTGTACTGAGTCCCGTTCATGAACGACGTGTTGTTGTACCAGGTGTTGCCGCCGGTCGAATGGTTGGCGTAAAACCCCGAAGCCTTGTTCTTCCAGGCAACGTTGTTTTGAACGAGGTGCCGCACGCCGGTGGCGCTGCTCCCCATCTTGAAGCCGTTCCCGTTCCCGTCGGCTGGATTGAAGGTGCCGTACATGGCGTACCCGTTGCCGAACGCCCAGGAATTCTCGACCGTGACGGGAACCTCCTGGTTGATCAGATCGTAACCGTCGTCGGAGTTCCACCACGATCGGCAGCCGCGGATGGTCGTGCTGGCTCCCGTCGTCTGGTAGTGAACGCCGAAGCCGTCGGCGTTCTGTCCCTGACCTTGCGACGACGTCGCATCGTAGTTGTCGTGCGCGTCGCAATTGAGAATCAGATGGCCGCCGACGCTCTTGCTGCCAATGAATATTCCGTTGCCGCTGTTGTGGTGCATGTTGAGCAGCTCGAACGTGTCGTAACCGCCGGTGAGCACGTCCACGCCGTTGTTGGAGAAGGTGTTCATCGGGACGTAGCG
>DASXOU010000027.1:0-5183 GCA_036494045.1 Polyangia bacterium
CATCGGCACGCGGCCACCCTCGCTGCCGCCGAGGCCGCTGTTGTCGTAGGGCCGGCCGCGCTCGTCGACGGCTGACCAGCAGGGCAAGAGGTTGGTCGAGAGCGCCGAGCGGCGCAGCCGGGCCAGCGCCGCCTCCTCGGCCGCAGCGCCGCCGGCGGCGACGGCGGGCGGCAGCGGATGCAGGAGCGCCTCGAGGTCGACGAGCATCGGCTGATCGCCGCAGGCGATGAGGTTGTCCCAGTGCAGATCGGTGGCGTCGAGGAGGTGCGCCAGGGCGAGCAGCACGCCGGCGCGGCGATAGAAGCGCTCGACGTCGGCGCGGTCGGCGCACGGGAGCTGCTCCACCCGCTCGACCCAACCGTAGCCGCCGCGATCGACGACGCGGGGCGCGCGCAGGTGCGGCGCCACGCGTTCGGCGCACCAGGCGACGAGCCGCGCGAAGGCCACCTCGAGCGCGAGCGGACGCGGCTTGTAGACCACGGCACCACCACCGGCGAAGCCGAGAATGAAAACGGCGCGCCCGCCGTCGTGCGGATCGCTGAGCGCGGGCGAGACCGACTCTACGCGCAACGGCTCGGGCAAGCGGAACACGTCGCCGAGGCAGGCGCGATCCTGGTCGAGCCGCGCCAGCAGCTCGGCGCCGGCCGCGACCCACTGATCGATGGCGACCGCCCACAAGCGCGCGAGCACGGGATAGCGCTCGAACAGCGGCACCAGCCCGCGCGCGAGCAGCGAGCCGACCAGCTCGCCGAAGACGCCGGTGTGATCGGCGCGGCCGGCGCGCAGCGCCTCGAGCTCGGCGAGAAGGCAGCGTGCACCGACGAAGTGCAGCCGCTCGAGGAGCGTGCGCTCGAGCGCGCCCCGGGCCGCGGGCGATAGCAGCGCCAGCCGCTCACCCGCGGCGAGATGGAGCCGCGCGCGCGCCACTCGACGCGCCGGCTCCAGCAATGGCGCGAACGGGATCGGCTCGGCGTCGGCGGTACCATCGTTGCCGGCGCTCTCGTCGTAGCCGACGCCGGTGCGCGCCGCGGCGATCACCTCGGCCACCGTCTCGCACCAGGGCGGCAGCGGCGCGTCCGACGGCCAGCGCACGCTCCCGAGCAGGGCGCGCGCTCGCGCCGGGTCGATGCCGTCCCAGCGCAGCCGACGCGCGAAGCGCTCCGCGTCACCCGCAGCGACGATGCTGCGCCAAGCCTCCAGACGCGCGTCGACCAGCGTCTCCGGCGCCGTCCCGTCTGCTTCGACGGCGCCGGCGAGCCGTTCGTCGAGCGTGCTGGCACGCGCGGCGATCCGGCGCAGCAGCTCAGTCGACATGATCGGCCGCCAGCTTGGCCAACGCGGCGTGCTCGGACGCGGCCCGCGCGTGCTCGAACGCGTGGATGCGGCGTGCTCTGTCGATGGCCGCGAGATCGACGACGCGCGCGACGAACGCCTCCAGGTCGATGCCGACCGCGCCGAGGCGCCGATCGAGCTCCTCGACGTCGGTGAGCGCGAAGCGGCGGCGGAACTCGTCGACGGCGTGACGCCGCTCGGCGGTGCCAATGGGGCGGCCGAACCGATCGAGCTCGCGCTGCGCCAGGATGGCGAGGAGCGCGCGATCGTCGATGGCGCTCGGCGCACCATCTTGCCGCGAGTCACCGCCCGCCGCCGCCTCGTCCGCGCCGCAGCCGCGCACCTCGAGCTCGAGCGCCTCGAGAAACACGGTGCGCTCGACAGTGAACGCGGCCCGCTGCGGCGCCACGTCGGCCCGCGCCGCCATCGTCGCGAGCAGCAGCTGCGCGTCGCGCGCCTTCGCCGACGGCCCCTGACGCGACGACCACTCCTGCAGGCGCGCCAGCGTCTCGGCGTCGAGGCCCGCGCGCCGGCCGAGCGCGAGCACCGCCCGCAGGCTGCGCTCGGCGTAGAACTGCGCCTTGGCGAGCGCGACCAGCTCGGCGGCGATCGCTGCGCTGATGACGCCGGCAGCGGCCGCGCGCGCGAACAGGTCGCGCAGATCGACCATGGCCGTCGAGTGCGCGCGATACCCATCCTCGGCGGGGCCGTGGACGAGCGCCACCTCGTCGTCGTCCTCGAGCTCGCCGGACCGATAGGCTTCGAAGATCGCGCCGACGCCGACCATGCCGAACGAGTGCAGCTCGGCGGCGCGCAGCGCTCCCATGCTCGCGGCGCCGAAGAGCGCCACGCCGCGCTCGAGCGCGAGGAGGAGCTCCTTGTGCCACACCGACGGCACGCGCTCGAAGTAACCGTCGATGATGCCGATGGCCGCCGGCCGCTTCGACAGGAGGCGCAAGACGTCGCCCTGCGCCACCGGCGGCAGGTAGGTCGCCGGCAGGATGGCGCGCGCCGCCTCGACGGGCAGCGTCGGACCGACAAAGACGTAGGTATCACGCTCCACGAGTGGCCTCCTGACGCGCCCGCGCGCGTGCGCCCGGTCGATAGCTCGCGCCTTCGGTGGTGCCCTCGAGCCCCGACACCACCGCGCGCATGACGAAGAAGGGCAGGCCCGGCCGCGAAAGATCGACGGCGACGGCGCGCGCGCAGCCGGCGGCACGCAGCCCGGCGAGCACGAAGCCGAGGTCCTCCTCGACGGTGGCGCCGGCGAACGTCGGCAGCGACGTCCAGCGCAGCGTCCCGGCCTCGGCGGCGAGCGCGCGATGGCGTGCGAGCACCGCGTGGTCGCTGAACGCGCGATAGCGCCGGCGCGTGAAGTCGTCGCGCGCGCCGGTAATCGCCGTCAGCCGGCTCTGCGCCGCTTCGGTGAGCGCCCGGCTGAGCGCGATGTGCCGCGCGGGGTGCGCGCCCGAGCCGAACGCGGCCGGCATCGGATTGAGCTCGGCATCGGCCGCGCGATCGGAGATGACCACGCGCACCACCGGCACGCCGACGTCGCTGGTGACGTTCCACGCCGCGACGCCGACGTCGGCGGCGGCGAACCGATCGATCAGCGCGCGGCAGCCGTCGTCATCGACGCCGTCGAGATCGATGCGCAGCGCCGCCCGCCCCGCTTCGCCGGTGTGATCGAAGAGCGCAAGCGCGTCACGCTCGACGAGCTCGAGGAGCGCGTGGCACGCCGCCTCGGCGGGCGTGTTGCCCGCCGCCAGCCCATTGGTCGTGCACTGAAAGGCGCCGCTCCCCGGCAACCGCGGCAGCGACGCGTTGGCGTGCACGAGCTCGAACGGCACCCACGCCGCCTCGCGCGCCATCAGGTCGATCCCTTCGACCCACGGCAACGCCAGCCGCGGCGAGTAGATCGAGCTCGCCGAGCGCGGCAGCAGCGCCGGATCGACAACGACAGCTTCGCCGGCCAGCTCCTCGTAGCGCGCCAGCCGCACCGGCGGAGTCGCGCGTTCGGCGTGATGATCTTCGAGCGACTCCATCACGCCCGACACGCGCGCCGCGGCGAGTGAGCGCCCCTTGCCCTGGCTGACCGCGAGCGTGCGCGCGTTGGGGCGCACGACCATCACGACCGGGATGCCGATGCGATCGAGCCCGGTCACGTTGGCAACGCGCGTGATGCCGAAGCGCGGCAACAAGGGTGCGACGCGATCCCACGTCTCTTCGGGCGCGACGGCGCGGTGCGTGCCGTCGAGAAACTGCTTGGGCGTCGCGCCGCACAGGAGCGCGAGCAGGTTGTCGTTGCGCTCGATCATGGGCCTCCTCGAGAGCTCGCTCGACGTCATCGACAGCCCGACGCTCGGGGGAACGCCGGGCTGTCGATCACGAGTTGTCTACGTCGCTACCAGCAGCAGCGGGTGACGCCGGAGCTGGTCACGAGGTCGGTGTCCCGCCCGATCGGGCGCTGCCCACCGACGACCTCGTCGAGCTCGTCGACGTCGAGACAACCGCGCTCGAGGATCTCCTTGAGCTTCTCTTCGCTGGTCTTGCTGTCCTTCTTCTCCATCACAGCCTCCATGATTGAGTCGGGTGAATGCCGACGGCGCCGCACGAAGCAACCGAGATGCCAGCGCGCTCACGCCACGAAAGGCGCGTTCGGCGCGCACAAACGCGCGATTCGCGCTGGCACGAGCGCTGGTGTGCCAGGCACAGGGCGCGGAGTGTGCCGGCTCGGCGCCCGGCGCGTCGCTGCGCCGGGAGAGATGCTCCTGGAACGGCGGCTGCAAACAGCGCGGCGTATGAGGCTCCTTGGCGAGATCGCGCCCGCCCTCCGCAGCTATCTCGAGACCGAGGTCGTGCCCAACGCGCACGAGATGGATGCGGATCCCGAGCGGCTGCGGCCGGCCGTGCAGTTCGTGCTGCGTAGGGTCCTCGCCGCTCGCAACGCGTCGGCCTCGACGCCGTGGCGCGGCCTGACGCGCGCGGAGCTGGCGGCGCTCTATGGCGCCTCCGGTGCCCTCGGTCTCGTCTGCGCGCAGCACCATGCCGCGACGACATGGTTCGCCGCGCGCGCGAACGCGGAGCTGCAAGCGCGCCATCTGCCGGCGTTGCGCGCCGGCGAGCGGCTGTGGGGCCTGGCGACGACGCACCTGTCGAGCTCGGGTCCGCCGGCGGTCGTGGCCGAGCGCACCGCGCGCGGGTTCGCGGTCAGCGGCTGCGCGCGCTGGGTGAGCGGCCACGGATTCTTCGACGACCTGCTCCTGGCCGCGCGCGCGCCGGGCGAGTGCTCGTTCCACGCGGTGATCGCTCTACGCGCGGCCGGCGTTCGCGTCGGGCCCATGCTGGCGCTCGGCGCGATGCGCGCGACGAACACCGCCAGCGTCTCTTTGGATGCGCTGCCGGTCGCGCCGGCCGACGTCTTCCTGTTCCGCGACGAGCGTGCGAGCGCGCCGCCGCCGTCTTCGGTCGCCGCGCCGGCCCTCGAGCCCGTGGGACATCCGTTCCTCGGAGCTGCGGCGACCGCTCTCGACGTCGCCGAGCAGGCCGCCCGCGATCGCGATCTTTTGCGGGTGGCCGACCTGATCGCGCCGCTGCACGACGAGCTACGCCGCATCTGGGAACGCGACGGCCAGCGCGCCGAGGCGGACGAGATGATCCAGCGCTGCGTTCGCCTCGCCGTGCTGCTCGCCGGCGGAGCAGCCGCGGCGCTGGCGCACGCCGCCAATCGGCTGCATCGCGAGTCTCTGCTCTACGAGGTCCTCGCACTAGGGCATCGCGATCTCGCCGCCAAGGTGTCGGCCCTCCTCGCCGCGTAACCAGCCGGTGGAGGTATAGTGCGCGCGTGGGCG